>VFGQ01000105.1 GCA_009391605.1 SAR202 cluster bacterium | reverse complement strand
AGCATCAGAGCTTTTAGATGGTAAAAAATATAAAATAATGCAAAACAATAAAAATAATTATATGACTTCTGACGAATTACTTAATTTTTATATACATCTAGTAAAAAATTATCCTATAAAAAGTATTGAAGATCCATTCGACCAAGATGATTGGGAAAGTTGGACAAAATTAAATAAAGCAATTGGCTCACAAGTTCAAATCGTTGGAGATGATCTTTTGGTAACATCCATAGATAAAATAAAAACTTCAATATCAAAAAATTCTTCAAACACAGTACTTATCAAACCAAATCAAGTAGGAACAATTTCAGAAACTCTTAATGCAATAAATTTTGCTCATAACAACAACTTAAATACAATCATCAGTCATAGATCAGGTGATACAGAAGACAGTTTTATTGCTGATCTTGCAATGGGAACTCAATCTACCCAATTAAAATCTGGAGCTCCGGCAAGGTCAGAAAGAACAGCAAAATATAATAGAATAAGTGAAATTATAGCGCAAAATAAAAGTATAAATTATCTTGGATTACAGGCAATGAAAATTTAAAATAAAAACAAAGGGATTTATATGAGTATTAAAATAGGAATAAATGGATTTGGGAGAATAGGCAGAAATGTTTTTAAGGCAATTATGAAATATCACAAATCTTTAGAAATAGTTGCAATAAATGATCACTCAGGTGCTGAAACCAAAGCTCATTTATTAAAATATGACAGTATTTACGGAATATATGAAAGCGATATTAACTATGATGATGAAAATTTGATTGTTGATGGAAAAAAAATAAAATGGAGCTCTCATTCTAACCCTAATGAAATAGATTGGAAATCTTCTGGAGTAGATATAGTTATTGAATCATCTGGTAGATTTAGATCAGCAACTGATACTATAGGCCATATAAATGGTGGGGCAAAAAAAGTAATAATTTCTTCTCCTGCGAAAAATGATGACATAACAATGGTTTTGGGGGTAAATGAATCTGAATATGACAAAAATAATCACCAAATAATATCTAATGCTTCTTGTACAACTAATTGTGTTGCACCAATGGTCAAAGTTTTAAATGACAATTTTGGTTTCGAATCAGGGTTTATGTCTACAATTCATTCGACAACAAATGATCAATCGATATTGGACAGGGGGCATAAAGATCTTAGAAGAGCCCGGGCTGCAGGGATGAATATAATACCTACAACAACAGGTGCAGCGAAATCAGTAGGAGAAATAATCCCAGAATTAAAAGGTAAAATCAATGGTTTGGCATTTAGAGTTCCTACTTTATATGTATCATCTGTAGATTTGGTATGCAATCTTAAAAGCAAAGTTACAAAAGATGAAATCAATAAAGCTTTTAGAGATGCTTCTAATTCAAATTTAAAAAACATATTAGAAATAACTGACGAACCATTAGTTAGTGTTGATTTCAAACAAAATCCTGCAAGTTGTATCATTGACTCTTTATCCACCGAAGTTATCGGTGAAAATTTAGTAAAAGTAATTGGCTGGTATGACAATGAATGGGGTTACAGCTGCAGAACAGCAGATATGGTTGAATATATAACTAATATCTAACCCTAGAATTTGTAATAAATATATGTTAAATTATTCAGACAATCGTTGAGAATGACAGGTTAGGCGACTGGGCCTACAATCCTGTCTGGCAACCTTGATGTAAAGGTGCCCCAGATCATACGTGACCTTATGAGAGGTAAACATTAAAAATTGATCTCTCCACTAAGGAGAGATTTTTTTTTAAGGAAAATTAAATAATGAATAAAAATATAAAAAAAGAAGAAACTACAATTTTTCAAAAGATGACTGAACTTTCAATAAAAAATAAAGCTATCAATTTGGGGCAAGGATTTCCTGATGAAGATGGCCCAATCGATATAATAAATAAAGCATCAGAATCACTTAATACTATTAGTAATCAATACCCTCCAATGAAAGGTTTGGCAAGTTTACGAAAAAATATAGCAAAACATTTATATGCACATTACAAATTAGAATTCGATTGGGACAATGAAATCCTTATTACTAATGGCGCTACAGAGGCTTTAGCATCTTCAATACTTAGCAACATAATCCCAGGAGATGAAGCTATAATTTTCGAACCTGCTTATGATTCTTATAAACCAATAGTAGAAAAAGCTGGTGGTAAAGCAATATGTGTCCCACTTGAATCTCCTAAATGGGAATTTTCTTATAATATTTTAAAGCCATATATAACTAAGAAAAGTAAACTCATAATACTTAACAATCCAATGAATCCTCTTGGGAAAATGTTTAGTATGGATGAATTGAAAGATTTGTCAAAAATAGTAATTGAAAATGATATGATCATAATTTCAGATGAAGTACATGAACACATTGTATTTGACAACAAAAAGCATATACCTATTATCTCATTACCGGGAATGGAACATAGGGTAATTAAAATTGGTTCAGCGGGAAAAACATTTTCACTTACCGGATGGAAAGTTGGCTTCGCGGTAGGTTGTACAGAACTAATTAATAAAGTTATTGGCATGCATCAATTTATCACTTTTACTGTCCCTCCCAATCTACAAGAAGCCATAGCGTATGCATATACAAAACCTAAAACATACTATGACAATCTTCGAAATACCTTTCAGGCCAAAAGAGATTTGATTTATACAAATCTAATAAAAAATAATATAATCACTTACCTTCCTGAATCAACTTATTTTATCAATATGTCATATGAAGAAAAATTCCCAGAATTTAAACCAGAGGAATTTTGTATTGAGTTAATTGAAAATGCGAAAGTAACAGGAATACCAATCAGTGTATTTTACAACAAAAATGCTAAAGAATTAAAAAAAAGTAAATTGATCAGATTGTGCTTTGCCAAATCTGATGATATTTTAATGAAAGCATCCAATCAAATTGGTGAGTATTTTAATTCTAATTAAATTTTTAAATTATATTTAACTGTTTCATAAATAAATGATGAAATGTTTTCAACATCTTCTTCAGCATCTATAATTTTCCATTTATCAGAATCTTTTTTAGCCATAGATATATAACCAGATCTCACTTTATCATGAAAAACACGATCTTCTTTTTCAAATCTATCATTTACATTTATACCTTTACGTTTTATCTTTTCTTCCCAATTTATATCCATATAAAAGATTAAGTCAGGAATAATATTTTTCACTACTTCATCATTTATTTGATTTATAAAATCAATATTCATCTCTCTACCATAACCTTGATAAGCAATTGATGAATAAAAATACCTGTCACATATAACAACATCATAATTTTCTAATGCAGGTTTTATTTTTTCTTCTATAATGGCAGATCTTGAAACATAAAAAAGTAATAATTCAGAAAGTGGAGATAATTTCTGATCAGATTGTAAAATTTTTACAATTTTTTCACCGATAACTGTACTACCAGGTTCTCTGAATGAAATACTTGAAATTTTATCAATTTTCAATTTGTCATTTAATAATTGTTGCTGAGTTGACTTCCCAGAACCATCCAATCCTTCAAATACAATAAATAAACTCAATAAATTAACCTTTTTAATTTTTAAAATATACTACTCTTCTAGATTCACCCACATCTTTACTTGCAGATATTAATCCATATTTTTCTGCAATATTATGCTGTAATTTCCTTATATAAGCACTTTGTGGAGATAATTCCAATTGCGCAATATTATCTGATTGGCTTAATTCTAAGGCGGTTCCTTCTGCTTCTTTCAACGCAGAATCGTCTAAATCTAATATTTGAGTAGATTGTTTTTTCAACGTACTTAACAAACTAACTATTTGATTAAGTGTGTTTTTTCTTATTACATATAAAGGGATATTACTTTTATGTGCTTCAATTAAAAATTTTGTTCTTTTTTTATAAAAGTTTTTAGTAGTAACAATAAATTCTGCATCATGTAAATTGTGAGCAATTGATACATTTATACCTATTTCCTTAGATGCAGTTTCCAATTTACCTTTATTTACTCCATAAGGATAAATAGAAATATTTTTTGAAATATTCTCTTTTTTCTTATTTACATCTGAAGGATAATGATTAGCCCCTACACTATTTTTATTTTTTATATTTTTTAAAATTTCTAATTTACCTTCATTATTGATCTTCCTCTCATCTGGTTTTATAGGCATACCTCTTAACAATCGATCTACAACAGAATCTAATTTTTCATGAATTAATACATGATTAAATCCTTTAATTTCTACTAAACTACTAAATGTAGGTGGCGCCTTTCTCTCCAATATGGTTTTCTGAGTTTTTCGTCTTCTAGCCTCATCATCACCTAGAGTCACTGCTTCAATTCCTCCTATCAAATCTGATAAAGTAGGGTTTAAAATTAAATTGTCCAAATTGTTTCCATGAGCAGTTCCAATCAATTGAACTCCTCTTTCAGCAATAGTTCTGGCAGCCATAGCGTCTGCATTAGTTCCTATTTCATCAATAACAATAACTTCAGGCATATGATTTTCCACCGCCTCTATCATCACAGAATGTTGCATTACAGGTGAATTAACCTGCATTCTTCTTGCATTTCCTATCGCCGGATGAGGTATGTCTCCATCTCCTGCGATTTCATTAGATGTATCAACAATGATAACTCTTTTATTCATTTCATCAGCTAAAAATTTTGCTACTTCTCGCAACATTGTAGTTTTTCCAACCCCAGGAGGTCCTAAAATTAAAACACTTTCCCCTTTTTGAACAATATCTCTAATAATATCTATAGCTCCCTCAATTGCTCTGCCTACCCGCAATGTCAATCCTATAATTTTATTCTCTCTATTTCTTATTGCAGAAATTCTATGAAGTGTCCTTTGTATCCCTGCGCGATTGTCAGGCATAAACTTACCCACACCTTTCTGAACATAATCTAAATCTTCTATCGATATTTCATAATCATCAAATATTTCTGAACCATCTGTAAATCTTGCCTCAGGAGGTCTGCCAAAATCTAAAACAATTTCATTGAGATTATCCACATTATCATGATTGGATAAAATCTCATAAAGGTATTTAGGCAATATTTTAATTAAAAAATTTAATTCTTTTTCCAACAAACTACATTTTGACTATTGATAAAAAATATTCATGCATTCTACTATCATTAGTTAATTCCGGATGAAAAGATGTAGCTAATAATTTCCCTTGTTGAACTGCTACAGGACCTGAAGGTTTGTCTATAGAGCACAATATATCAACACTTGAATCATTTTCCACTACTATAGGTGCTCTTATAAAAACTGCAGGAAATTTTCCCTCAATTCCTTTAATAGTTAAATCTTCTTCAAAGCTATCTATTTGCCTTCCAAATGCATTCCTACTTACTTTTATATTCATTAAATTCAAGGGTTCTGGTCTATGGTCAGTTAATTCTCTTGCCATAACAATCATTCCAGCACAGGTACCCCAAATAGGAAATCCTTCAGAGGCCTTCTCAACTAATTTGGTTCGAAAATCATATATATCTATAAGTTGAACAATAGTTGTACTTTCACCACCTGGAATTATGAGTCCATCCACATCATCCAACTGGGATGGTAATCTTATTTCAGAAACATCAGCATTATTTGACTGCAGCATATTTATATGTTCGGCATAGTCTCCCTGAAGAGCTAAAACACCTATATGCAAATCTTCACCAGCCTCTCTGTGCCAATTTTTGATCCTCAGGCATAGTTCTAACATCAAGTCCTGGCATTGAAGATCCAAGTCCTTTTGAAATTTCTACCAACATTTCCGGATCATTATAATGCGTTGTTGCTTTTACTATTGCCTTAGCCATAACATCTGGGTTTTGTGATTTAAAAATTCCTGATCCAACAAAAACTCCTTCAACACCTATCTGCATCATTAGTGCAGCATCAGCTGGAGAAGCAATGCCACCAGCAGAAAAATTAACTACTGGCAATTTACCGGTATCATGAATTCCTTTAATTAATTCATAAGGAGCTTTTAAATCTCTTGCTAGAGCCATTAATTCAGTAGCATCCATAGTTTGAATCCTTTTAACCTCACCTAGAACTGCTCTGGCATGTCTTACTGCTTCCACTACATTTCCAGTACCAGCCTCACCTTTTGTACGAATCATCGCTGCACCTTCACCAATTCTACGTAAAGCTTCACCAAGATCTCTGCATCCACAAACAAAAGGAACTTTAAAATCATGTTTATTTATATGGTTATTTTCATCTGCAGGTGTTAAGACTTCTGATTCATCAATATAATCAACTCCCATTTCTTCAAGAATTTGGGCTTCAACAAAATGTCCAATACGAGCTTTTGCCATAACTGGTATGGTAACCGCATCAATAATTCCAGCAATCATACTAGGGTCAGACATTCTCGCAACACCACCATCTTTTCTTATATCGGATGGAACTCTTTCTAAAGCCATTACAGCACACGCGCCTGCATCCTCTGCAATTTTAGCTTGTTCGGGCGTAACTACATCCATAATTACTCCGCCTTTTAACATCTGAGCTAATCCGGCTTTTACTTTCCACGTTCCGGTTTTAGTTTTATCAGATGAAACTTTCTTACTTCCAGATTTTAACGCCATTTTTTTCTCCTCGAAATAAACTCTATAAATGATTATAACTTTACTAAATCATTTATTGCAATTAAAAATATTAAAAAATACTTATTGGGGCAAATTACTGCAAACGGTTTCAACAATTAATTTTGTAACAACATAGGGATCCATATTTGCAGATGGCCTTCTATCTTCAAGGTATCCTTTTTTATCTGCTGCTACCTGCCATGGTATTCTAATTGAAGCTCCTCTATCTGATACTGCATAAGAAAATTGATTTATAGATTGAGTTTCATGCAATCCTGTTAATCTTCTTTCATTCCCATCTCCATAATTTTTTATATGTAATTCATGGGTTTTACTTAAAGCTTCACACCCATCTATAATAGCCTGATAATTTTCTCTCATTGTTTTTGTTGAAAAATTTGTATGGGCTCCAGCTCCATTCCAATCTCCTGATACAGGCTTTGGATCAAGTGAAGGTTGTATTCCATGCATCTCGCCTACTCTAAATAATAACCACCTAGCTATCCATAAATGATCACTTACTTCTAAAGTTCCTATTGGTCCAATTTGAAATTCCCATTGCCCGGGCATTACTTCAGCATTTATTCCAGAAATAGTTAAACCTGCATCCAGGCACATCTCAAGATGTTCTTCAACCATTTCTCTTCCAAATATCCATGAGGCACCTACACTACAATAGTAAGGTCCTTGAGGTTCAGGAAAACCTTCTTCCGGGAATCCTATTGGGGCATTAGTAAAAGGATCTAATAAAGTATATTCTTGTTCTATACCAAATAAACTTTCATGAGTTTTGTATTTTTCAGCTATTTTTGAAGTTTGAGCTCTTGTGTTTGTTTCATGTGGAGTCATATCAGTATTTAAAACTTCATTAAGCACTAAAATATTATCACCACCTCTTATAGGATCAGGGCAAATAAATACCGGATTTAGTACACAATCTGAATTATCTCCTGCAGCCTGATTAGTACTAGATCCATCAAAGCTCCATATTGGAGGAGTTTCTCCGGGAGTAAGAGTTTTAGTTTTTGATCTAAGTTGGGGTGTTGGTTTCGTGCCATCAATCCAAATATATTCCGCACAAATTCCTGACATTGTTTCCTCCTTCAAATGAGCAATTAAAACAAAATTCAATTATTCTTATTTAATAAATAATTTATCAAAATATTAAATACATGTACAATGCAATAAATGAATGAAAACTTTAAAATAGAAAAAAAATTAGGAATAACATTTAAAAATCCCAATTTACTTGAATCTGCATTAACTCATTCATCATTAAGATTTGAAAATGAAAATCTAGAATCAAATGAAATACTTGAATTTGTCGGTGATTCTATTATGTACTTCATAATTACAATTCATTTATATAAAAAATTGGGTACTAATCAAAATAGTGGAAATTTTTCAATAATTAGGTCCAATATAATTTCAAATCAGACATTTGCAAAATTTGCAAAAAAAATAGAACTTGAAAAATATATTAAAGTAAGTAAAGGTCAAAGCAAAGTTGGAGTTACTGATGCAATGTTATCAAACTGCTTTGAAGCTTTAATTGGAGCAATTTATATAGACTCTGGGATAACAAAAGTAAAAACATTTTTCTGGAAAAATTATACTGATGAAATAAAAAACCTTGTTAAGAAAGGCCCTGCAAAAAATATTAAAATGTTAGAAAATGAAGAAAAACAGAAATCTATTCAAGATCAATAGGGAATTTATTAGCTAATTCTTTTACTTTATTTTTTATTAATTTTGATTCTTCTCTTCCTTTTAATATTCCAATTATACAATCAGCAATAATTACAATTGCTTCAGCATTCATCCCTCGTGTAGAAATTGCGGGTGTTCCTATTCTTATCCCGCTTGCTACTCTAGGCGGATTAGTGTCATAAGGAATTGTATTTCTATTTACTATCAATCCAACTTCAGCCAACTTTTCCTCAGCTATTTTACCCGTTAATTGAAAAGGAGTAACGTCCACTAATATCATATGAGTATCAGTATCACCCGTAACTATTCTAAGTCCTTTGTCAGATAATAATTTTCCTAATTGTTTAGCATTACTAATTACAAGTTTTTGATATTTTACAAACTCATTAGTACTTGCTTCTCCAAAAGCTACTGCTTTAGCTCCAATAGTATGCATCATTGGGCCGCCCTGAATATTTGGAAAAACAGCTTTATCGATTGATTTAGCATAAATATTTTTCGAAAGTATTATGCCTCCTCTGGGACCTCTTAAAGTTTTATGTGTAGTGCTAGTAACAACATCAGCATATTTTACACAATC
>VFGQ01000093.1 GCA_009391605.1 SAR202 cluster bacterium | reverse complement strand
TGGTTAATGAAAATGACTCACTAGAATCTGTATCTGGAAAATTACACAACGCAATAACCAAGTACGGTTATTTAAGAAATTATAATACTGGTCCTACAGGTTCAATATTACTTCATTACTCAAATGATTTAACCCAAACAATACAACTTCACCATATGAAAAATCTTGCAACAAAAATAACTGGACAACTATCACTTAAAGATTCAGATAATGTGGATTATTATTTTTATCAGGCTAATAAAGAATATTTATTTAATACTGATTTATGTAAAAAATTAAAATAATATTAGATCATTAGTAAACACATAGATTAATTAGTACTTTATATTTATAATATTCTTTCGATATAAATTAAAGGGTGCAAAAAGTGAAAATATTCAATTCCTTAAAATCTGTAAAAGGAAGAGACAGGAATAATAGGGTTGTAAGACGTAAAGGACGTTTATATATTATAAACAAAAAAAACCCTAGGATGAAAGCCAGGCAAGGTTGAATCGGATTAATACAATTGGATTGATCGGTATGGGAGATATGGGGCTTTCGGTAGGCATAGCATTATTAAACTCTGGAATTGAAGTTCTTACAAACCTTGATGGAAGAAGTAAAAAAACTATCCAAAATGCTAAGTCCAATAATATTAAAAACATAACTCTATCTGATTTAATAGATAAAAGTGATATCATTCTCTCTATCATTCCTCCTAGTGCTTCAGTAGAAGTGGGAAATAAATTAAGTAAATTATCACAATTAAATTCAAAATCTCTCACATATGTGGAATGTAATGCTATTTCTCCGGATACAACTAAATTTATTGAAAAATCATTTATTGCTACTGCTTTTAAAAATAGCAAATATATTGATGGATCTATAATTGGAACTGCACCAACTAATACATATAAACCAAAATTATATATATCAGGAAAATACGCAAATAAAATTGAATTCTTAAAATCAAAAGCATTTCAAATAATAAATTTAGGAGATAAACTAGAAGCAGCATCAAGTATTAAAATGTGTTATGCATCTCTTACAAAAGGAACCAGCGCATTATGGATATCTTTGTTACTCCTATCAAAGAAATTAAACATATTTGATGAATTAATCGAGGAATTAGATTATAGCCAGAAAGATACCTTGATAAAAATGAAAAATCAAATCCCTAAACTTCCATTAAAATCAGGAAGATGGATAGCAGAAATGCGAGAAATAGCTAGTACGTATGTATCACAAAGCCTAAACTCCGGATCGTTGGATAATTCAGCATATATTTACAGTTTAGTATCTTTAATAGAAAATAAAGAAATTAAAGATCTATCAAATCTTATAAATGAATTAAATATTAATTCAAAATAATCTGACCTTAATTAATTCCTTTCATCCCAAATAACTAAGATTTGTGTTGCAATTGCGATAGAACTATAAGTCCCTGAAATCACTCCAACAATTAATACTAAAATAAATGGTTTCAGAGTATTTCCACCAAATATATACATTGCCAGTAAAGTAACTAATAAAGTAATACTTGTATTTAACGATCTTCCAAATGTTTGAGAAACACTTAAATCTACCATCTGACTCAATCTCATACCTCCAAAATCAATTGTATTACTCCTCAATCTATCCAAAACTACGATTGAATCATTTACGCTGTAACCTAAGACAGTCAAAAACGCAATAATAAACATTGTATTTATCTCATAATTCAAGAAAAAACCAAGTAGAGCGAAGATACCTACAACAATTAATGTATCATGCAATAATGCAGTAATTGCAACCACGCTGTATCTTACAGGATTTGGAACATTTCTAAATGCCCACCATATATATATAAATATACCTATAGTAGCTGCGAAAACAGCCCATATTGCATTAACAACAGTTTCATTAGCTATGAGTGGAGATATTAGATCAAAAGACAATATTTCTACATCCTTATCTGGGGTTATAGTATCTAAATTCTGTAATATATTCTTTTTTTGATCATCATCAATCATAACAGTCCTAATAAAAAATGTATTATTTCCAAAATTTTGTATTATTGAATTATCATATTGGGTATTTGATAATGAATTTCTAACTTCAGACGAAGAATCAACATTGGGAATTTTTAAAGTTAAAGTTGAACCACCAGTAAAGTCTATTCCCGGATTAAGCCCCCCTAAAATAATAAAAATAGAACCTATAATTATTATAAGACCAGATATACTAAAAAAAGATAATCTATATTTTGAAAGTTGCATATATTTTTCCTTTATAAAACATCTCTACGCCCAGCAGGAACATATAAATTTAAAAACTTAGATAATAAAGAATTTGATGCTACTTTTAGTATTGTTTGGGTTATCAATAGTGCGGATATCATACTGATAATAACGCCAATAGATAAAGTTACTGCAAAGCCCTTCACGATTGTAGCTCCTAATTGATCTGCAAACCAAAATAAAATTAAACAAGTAATAAGGGTTGATATATTACTATCCCTGATAGCAGGCCATGCTTTGGAAAATCCCATATTTACAGCCATTGATAACGTTCTGCCAAGTCTTAATTCTTCTTTCAATCTTTCAAAAATAAGAATATTCGCATCAACAGCCATACCTACAGATAAAATTGCTGCAGCTATCCCACTAAGTGTTAATGTTACAGATAATAATTTGAAAACTGCTATAACCAATAAACAATAAAAGAATAATGCTATAGAAGCAAAAAGGCCTGGAATTCTGTAATAAAGAATCATAAACACTACAACTAAAAGCAATCCGACGCCTGCGGCATAATAACTTTTAGATAAACTATCTGCCCCCAATACTGCATCCACATCTCTTTCTTGTAATAATTTTATTGGCACAGGTAGCCTACCTGATTCTAGCATCAGAGCTAAATCATTCACTCTATCAATTGTAAATGTAGGCCCATCAATGAATGCCGCACCCCCTAAAATAGGTTGATTTACAACAGGGCTAATTAACTCATCCTGATCTAAAAAAATAGCAATTCTATCATTTGTTCCTGCTATCTCAGTTGTTAATTCAGCAAATTTTCTAGTTCCATCTTCATTAAATTCTATATTAATTATTGGCTTGTTTGTTTGCTGATGTTGTCCAGGATACGCTCTTTCAAGATTTTCTCCAGTCAATCCAATAACCTCATCTCTTTGACCTAACAAAATACTTAATAATTCAAATTTTGGTGATTCTCCTAATGCATTTTTTGCTTCTTCAACTGATTTATAATAATTCGATGGAATCATAAATACAAATTCACTTTCTTCTGAAGTTTCAGTAATAAATGTCCCCAATAATTCAAATCTTCTTACATCATCATTCCCGGAAACTTCTACTTGCAAACGATCATATCCTGGAGACTCTAAACTTTGTACTATATTTTCATGGAGTTGTTTAAAGACTGAATACGAATTTTCAGAAAATTTTACAAACACACCTAAAGGAGGTGCTACCGGATCAGGCTCACCATCTTTCTTATCAGTAGAATTATTCTTAGCATCAACTTCAGAAGTTGAAGTTGGATATAATCCCACATAAGAGGTTAATACTCCCTCATTAATTACTGTATCAACAGGATCACTCGCATCTGTATAACGATGTTTAAATTCCAATCTAGCTGTTTCACCAATTAAATTCTTAGCTCTTTCAGGATCAGTAATACCCGGTAATTGAATTAATAGGCGGTCATCACCCAATAATTGTATTATTGGCTCGCCAAGACCTGAAGAGTTTACCCGCCTCTCAATAGTCTTAATCAATGCCTGCATTTGAGTTTTGTCAGGAGGGATAGATTCTCCATTTTCATTCTTTAAATCTGACTGATAGACAAGATGACTACCTCCTTGTAAATCTAATCCTAACTTCAAACCTAAAACAGCATCAGATCCTATTTCATTACCTCCCAAACTAAATTTTTGATTAACCACGACAAAGACCGCAATTAAAATCATGAGAAATGAAAATAAAGATGATTTCCAATACCTTCTCATTTACCAGACTCCAAGAAATTAATTATTTAATATTTTTTTTGCCAATTTAATAGCTTCGCTTTTTTTAATATTACCATTATTGATAATATCATCTTGAATAGCATCTAAAACCCTACCAACTTCTGGACCTTCATTCAATCCAAAAATTTCCATGATTTCTTTACCATCTATAATCTTATCGTATTTTTTGATCTTATCTGATCTAAATTGCATAATTCTAAAATAGATTTTCCTTAAATCATTATAATGATCAAGGTAATTATTAAAATTATTTTGACTAGTAGCTAAATAATCAGCAAAATCTAAATAAATTAAATCATTTATAACATCATAACAATCTCTAGATAACTTTCTAATTGCTCTGTCAGATGGGAAATCTGGTAATGAAATTAAATGCCCTAGTCTCAAGTGGTTTTTAATCAAACAGGATATGTATTTTTTTACTTTCAAGCTAAATTTTAATCGTATTGTAATTTTTTCCGAAATTTTTGAACCATAGTCTTCATGAGAAATAAATCTAATACGAGATTGAAGAAAACTTTTAGTATCAGGTTTACCAATATCATGTAAAAAAGCAGCTAATTTGATATAAGGAATAATAGTATTTTCATGTGCGAAAACACTATTATTCAAACTTATCTCAGGAAATAAATTTTCATTTATAATATTTTCAATAAAATATAAAGTAGCTAAGGAATGCATGTACACATCTTTATCATGTAATCCTCCTTGATTTATTCCATTAGTTAATTGGATCTCAGGAAATACTTGATTTAAAATATTCAACTCTTCCATCAATATCAAAGCTTTAGATGAATTATTTAATGCAAATATATCAATAATTTCGTCTCTAATTCTCTCATTACTTACAATATTTATTTTTTCACTATTAATCATAAAATACTTTTTAGTATTTTCTTCAATATTAAAATTAAGCTTAGATGACAATCTTACTGACCTTAATAATCTTAGAGGATCAAATAACACTGAATCTTTAGATACATATCTAATTAAATTATTATTCAAATCTTCAAGTCCATGAAACGGATCAACAATATCATTGAAATCAAATTTCCCATCATTTAAGCTAATAGCCATAGAATTTATTGTAAAATCTCTCATAGAAAGATCATTAAGAAACCCGTCATTACCATTGGAATATTTTGTAATATCAATATTTAATTTAGTTTTAGTATTAATAATTCTAAAGGTTTCAAAACCATGGTTTTGAAACTTAATAATCTTGCTATTTAATGATCTAGACAAAAATATTGAAAATTCATCAATATCATCTTCTACCAAAACGTCTAAATCTTTAGGAGTGTAGCCTAAAATAATATCTCTAACACATCCACCTACCAAATAAGTGTTAAATCTGGAAGATGAAATTAGATTAAGTAAATCTCTAATATTTTTATCTATTTTATTATTAAACATTTTTTTCTATCTAATTATAAAAATATAATTAATCAAATTATTGAAGACTGGTTTACAGTATCTGAATTTTGAATCTTCACCAGACCATCATGCCATTCACCTTCGCTGTGAGCAACAAGATGATCAAAATACATAATTCCATTTAAATGATCAATTTCATGTTCTAAAACTTGAGCCAATAAGCCTTCTGCTTTTATTTTCCATTTCTTCCACTGCATATCTAAGCCTTTTGCTCGTACCCAAATAGATCTATTCACAATCCCTGTATATCCTGGCACACTTAAACATCCTTCTTCTACTTCTCTTAATCCAAAAGATTGAATTATTTCCGGATTAATCAAAACTCTAAATTCTGCTTCTTCAGGTAATTTAATAACAATGATTCTTTTTAAATAACCAACTTGATTGCCAGCTAGCCCTAATCCTTTATGATAAGCTAAAGTTTCACACATATTATCTGCCAATCCAATGATATCTTTAGTAATTTCAGTCACTTTGTTACACTTCTTTCTAAGTAATGGATTTGGATAATGTAATATATTTAATAATGCCATATATTTCCTTATATCTTTTTCTAATGTTAAAAATATAACAATATATATAGTTAATAATATTGTTATACATAGTTACAACGTATAGAATATACTATCATTTCATTTCGTGAATGGTAATTCCATTACTATAGGTACAATATTTGATTGAATTAAAAAATATAACTAAATACTACGGTGATTTTCCGGCTGTAACTAATATATCTTTCAAAATAGAAAAGGGAGAAATAGTAGGACTTTTAGGACCAAACGGTGCAGGGAAATCTACAACTATGAAAATGATAACTGGGTTTATGCCCCCAACTAGCGGGGAGCTCTCTGTTGGTGGTAATGATATTGTAACCCAGTCAATAGAAGCACGTAGAAAAATTGGATATTTACCTGAAACTGTTCCTTTATATACGGACATGACTGTGTACTCATATATTGAATACATGGGATTACTCAGAGGACTTAACAAAAAAAATATTAAATCTAAAGTAGATAATGTTATAGAAATTTGTAAATTAGAAGATTATAGAAATAGTTTAATCTCAAAACTTTCTAAAGGGTTTAGGCAAAGAGTGGGTATTTCTCAAGCAATAATTCATGAACCTGAAGTATTAGTTCTAGATGAACCAACAATTGGGATTGATCCTAATCAAGTAGTTGAAACAAGGCAACTAATAAAAAATCTTTCAGGTGAACACACTCTAATATTAAGTAGTCATATACTCCCTGAAGTTAGTTCAATTTGCGAAAGAGTTTTAATTATTCATGAAGGCGAAATAGCAGCTTCTGATACTATTAAAAATCTAAGTTCACTTATGTCAGGAAAAAACAAAATCGAAGCTGATATTATTGGATCCCCACAATCTATAGTCACTGAATTAGAAAAATTTAATGATATAAAATCAGTAGAATTTTCTATTAATAAATCTTCCAGCGAATTCTCTACCTTTACAATAGAATCTGAAATTAATAGTGATATTAGATCTGAAATTTCAAAAATTATAATAAATAATGGATGGGGATTAATTCGTTTACAATCCATGGGAATGTCATTAGAAGATATTTTCTTGCAAATAACAACTTCCGAATAAAGTGAAATTAATTTGAAAAACATTATATTAATAACATCTAAAGAAATTAAAACATACTTTTCGAGTCCAATGGCATATATAGTTGGAGGTATGTTTTTGGGATTAACATGGTTGTTTTTTAATACAAGCATAGTGCCAAGTGAGTCAAATCCAATTACAGAATCTAATGTCAGAGGATATCTGGAACCCACAACTTTGTTATTTATTATATTTTCCCCTCTAATTACAATGCGTTTATTTTCGGAAGAAGAAAAATTAGGGACCTTAGAATTACTACTTACTTCCCCTGTTAAAGATTGGGAAATAGTCATGGGCAAATACCTTGCTTCAACTGTAATTCTTATTTCAACTTTACTGTGCACTTTTTTCTACGTTATATTGATTTTTATTTACAGTACACCTGATTTTGGTCCATTACTTAGTGCGTATTTAGGAATAATTCTTTATGGTATTGCTACTCTTAGTGTAGGATTATTTGCATCTTCACTTAGTAGTAATCAAATAGTATCTGCAGTAGTTGGGATTGTTATATTATTATTACTTTCATTCCTAGATTCTTTAGGAGCAATGTTAGACGGAATACCATCCACTATATTTAATGAAATGGCACTCAATTATCATTATGGAGATTTTACTAAAGGAGTGATAGACATAAGAAATATAGTTTATTATTTTTCAACAGCTTCGATATTTCTCTTTTTTACAGTTTTAATATTAGAAATGCGTAGATGGAGATAAATATTGAATAAATATCTTGATAATATTAAAAATATAAGCACTGATGTAAAACCATTCGTTACAAATTTAAATTATTGGAGTATCCTTCTTTTAATATCCGGAACATTATCTATAATATTCGGAGCTATAAGTTATTTTGTAATTATTGAAATCAAAGATTTTGCACTATCTGTCATTATAGCTGGTACTACTTTGTCACTTCTTGGAATTTTAATATCACCAAAATCTACTACATTAATATTTAAAGGAAGAAGAGGAAGATATGGAACTAATACATTAATAATGTTAATAGCTTTTATTTCAATTGCCATATTAACAAATAGCTTCTTTATACTTAATTCATACAGATTAGATACTACAGCAACCAGAGTATTCTCATTATCTAAACAAACAAAAAAAATAATATCCAACCTTGAAACTCCAGTAAGAGCAAATGCATTTTTTGTACCTAATGACCTTGAACAAGAAAAATTAAAAACCAATGCTGAAGATTTATTAGGTGAATTTGCAAAAAATTCAAATAAATTTAGTTATAGATTTACAGACCCACAATTAAATAAATCCCTTGCTATCAAGTATGGGGTTATGCAATATCCTGCAATTATATTTGAGGATCTATCTACCGGAAAATTACAACCTGTTTATGAAAAAGGGTTTAACCCATTTAGTGAACAAGATTTTATAACCGCAATGTTAATATCTATGGGGGACAAACAAAAAGTTATTTATTATTCCACAGGACATAAAGAAAAAAGTTTATCTAGAGACACAACTACGAACGAAATTAGTGATCCTGGAATAGACTATTTAGTTGATGGATTAAAAAGAGATAATTATAGTGTCAAATCTATAAATTTTGACCAAATTGAAAAAATGCCTGAAGACGCAGCTGCTCTTATAATTATTGGGCCAATATCAGCACTGCCAAACAATCATGCACAAATATTAGTAGACTATATCGCAACAGGAGGAAGAATTGCGTTATTACTTGACCCAAATCCTCACATATCTTGGAATGATTTAATAAATAATTGGGGAATTATTGTATCCCAACAACCTGTAGCTGATCCATTAAGTTCTCTGGCAGGTAGTAATTTTTTAACACCATTAATACAAAAATCAAATAACCAATTTGTACCTGAAATAAACTTGCTAGAATTT
Organism: SAR202 cluster bacterium; assembly: GCA_009391605.1. Next base: position 2,177 of record VFGQ01000093.1, on the reverse strand, counting down.
ACAGGAAACGATAAATCGGAAACTAAAAGAATACAATCTATCACTGATCAAATCAACGCTGTATTTTTTCCTGGCTCAGGAGCTATTTTAGAAACAATACCTGCAGCTGACAGACCATTACATGTTAAAAATATTCAAATTGCTGTCTCTACAAGTATTAGCTGGCTTGAATCCAATATAGAAAAACCAAAATTTGATCAAGACACAGATATTAGAGGCCCTTTCTCTTTAATTACTATCATAGAATCTCAAGGCCCAGTAAATTCAAATATTCCAGTTTTTGATCTAAGTAAAATTATGATCTTTGCTGATTCTGATTTTGTTACTAATAAATGGTTCTATAGCAATCAAAACAGTGACTTAATTTTAAATTCCCTTGCATGGCTTGCTGAAGATTATGAAGTTATATCAATACGTCCAAAAGTAGTCCCTTTTAGATCTTTAGTTGTTAACAGAAGAGAAAGAGAATTTTTAAAATGGAGTAGTGGGTTACCATTTATTTTAATGATTACAACAAGTATAGTTGTATGGTGGAGAAGAAGGTAAATAACCCTATCTTAAAACTAAGGAATAAACTTTGAATTTTAAAATTACAATTATTTTATCAATAATAGCAATAAGTATAGGAGCTTTCTTTTATTACTATACTAATTATACAACTGAAGAAGTAGAAATAGATCCTCCATGGTTTTACCAAGTATCTATGGATGATATAAATTATCTTGGACTCACAAAAAAAGACAAATCATTATCATTTTACAAAAACGAAGATACTACATGGTCATTTGTAGATCCTAAAGGAATACCTCCAAGCTATACAAGGTGGGGTGGTGTAACCTTATTATTAAGTGGTCCTCAAACACAAAGACTACTCGTTGCAGACAAAATTGATGACCCTGCAGAATATGGACTGGATGACCCTGCATTAATAATTGATTTTGATTTAATTGGAGGAAGGCACTTAAGTTTAAAACTAGGTGATGCTACTTCAGATTTTAAACATTATTATTGTCAAATAAATGATTTTGAAGAATTATTCATCATTGCCTCATCTTGGAATGATGTACTTGGAAGATTGATTGATGATCCACCAATACCAAAATGGTATATCAAAAGAAATCCTGAAACTATAGTAGGACTTGCAATATATAAAGGTGATATTCAATCCCAAGCTACTCCTGCTAAAAAGTTTGAAACTAAAAATAATAAAGACTGGTATTTTATGGATTTAACTGATTCAAATGATGAAAAAACATCTAATTCACTCAATAAAGAACCCGGAATAGGATACGCTGCCTTCCTAAAAGTAGGTGAGAAAATTTCACTTAATGAAGAATTATGGGCTCAATCCACTCATTTATTATCTGGGCCAAATAGTATCACTGTTGTCGAATCAATGGCCACTGAAGCAGAAGATTACATAGAATATGGAATAAACCAAACAAGTGATGCAATTGAATTAAGATTCAATTCTTTTTCAGCTAAAGGAACTGAATTTATTGATGGCATCTTATATAAGATAGGTGATAAAACTAAAGATGGCAAAAGCTATTATGCGTATTCAGAAAACAATGAATATATTAAACCTGTGCTAGCGATTGATGCAAAATGGGTTGATGCAGTTATTGGGTTATATGATAATCCTCCAATAAAAAATTAATCACATTGTTAAATTTCTATACAAATCCAATAATCTTTCTGGCAAATCTTTAACATCATCTAAAACTTCATAACCCATATCCTGAGTCATTGTTTTAAGATAATCATGTCCATTTTTATCTACTGTTAAACAAAAAGCTGTAATATCTTTATTTTTTGCCTCAGTTAATGCCATTTTAGTGTCATGAACTGCATACTCTTTTTCCACTCCTTCTCTGCTATATCCTCGATCCTGAGGTCTTCCATCACTAATTAAGAACAGTAATTTAGTTCTTGAGTGTACTTTGTCAAGTTTAGAAATAGCATGCCTAATTGCTGGTCCCATTCTAGTTGCATGTAATGGGGAAATTTTATCGATTCTACCCTTAATATTATCATTCATCTTTTCTTCTAAATCTTTAACTGTATAAAACTCTACATTTTCTCTTCCATAACCAGAAAAACAATATATCCCATACTGATCACCTAAATTTTCAAGAGCATCAATCAATAAAACTGATGCCTCTTTCTCGACATCA
>VFGQ01000018.1 GCA_009391605.1 SAR202 cluster bacterium | reverse complement strand
ATTCTGTTACAGAATGTCCGGATGGCATCAACTCTCTAATACGACTACCAATAAAAGCAAAAGCAACAAAGGGTAATGCCTGTCCAAACGAATAACCCAATATGCCATTAATTCCTGACCAAGTACCCGCCTCAGATGGACTAAATAAAATCCATGCGCCTAATATTGAAGAAACTAAAGTACTTATTGACGTCCATGAATTGATATTATTTCTGTCAACAACATATCCTTCAAGTGAAGTTTTGAATTTTCGGAAATTCCAATAAATTATTCCGAAAAAAAACAATGAAACAAGAATAACAATTATGTATGAATACGTTTGCATAATCCCTCCATTTTTTTTTAATTAATGGAGAATCTACGCTGGCATTATCCAGATCAGCTTCAGGGTCGATGAACTAGCATCCTCTCAGCAATTGCTCCCCATTATATATACCAATCATGCTATAAATTGGTATAAAACACAACCTTAAAATTGATTTATTAAAAAAGTTCTGTTACTTTAACTTATATCATTTCAATATCGGATAAACAAATGAATGGATCAGAATTATTAGCAGAAATATTAAAAAAAGAAAATATACAATTTTTAAGTTGTTTCCCCTCAACCTCATTAATTGAATCTTGTGCAAAAATTAATATAAAACCTATAATGTGCAGACAAGAAAGAATAGGGGTTGCAATTGCTGATGGAATAAGCAGATCTACAGGAGGAAACCAAATTGGAGTATTTGCTATGCAAGGAGGGCCAGGGGCTGAAAATTCTTTTCCAGGAGCTGCTCAATCTTTCGCAGATAATGTACCCGTACTTATAATACCAGGGGGAGAAAGTTTAAATAAATCTTTCATTTCTCCAAATTTTGTTTCTACAAATAATTATTCCAATGTAACTAAATGGTTGGCACAGGTAAATGATATAAATCGTCTTCCACAAATATTAAAAAGAGCATTTTATGCATTAAAAACAGGAAAGCCAGGACCTGTATTAATAGAAATACCTGCTGAAATATGGGATCAAAATTTAAATGAATTAAATTATGATCCTGTTAAAAGAAATTTAGTCAGACCTGATCAATCAGAAACTAATAAAATAGCTGATATAATCATTAATGCTAAAAATCCAATTTTGTATACAGGTCAGGGAATTATGTATTCAGATGCAGAAGAAGAGTTATTAAAATTTGCTGAACTTCTCAATATACCAGTAATGACTACTATGCCAGGAAAAAGTTCTTTTCCTGAAAACCATGCCCTATCTCTAGGAGCATCAGCTGTCTCAACAACAAAAATGATTCATCATTTCCTTAACAAATCTGATGTTGTGATAGCTATAGGAACAAGTTTAACAAGAACACCATACGGAAGAGATATCCCGGAAGGTAAAACAATAATACATTCTACTAATGACCCGTTCGATATTAACAAAGATTATAACGCTCATTATGGCCTAATAGGAGACTCCAAACTTGTTTTACAAGATTTAATTTCTTGCATAAATAACAAAGTAACTAATTTTGATAAGTATAACAGCAAAAATATAAGACAAGAAATAAAAGACATAAAAGACGAATGGCTTGGGGAATGGCAAAGCAAGTTACACTCTGATGAAACTCCTCTTAACCCATACAGAGTTGTAAATGATTTGATGCACACAGTAGATCTAAATAATACAATCATGACTCATGATGCTGGTAGTCCAAGGGACCAAATAATCCCTTTTTGGGAATGTACTGTCCCAAAATCTTACATTGGATGGGGTAAAACTACTCAACTAGGATATGGATTAGGAGTAATCATGGGGGCAAAACTAGCAAACCCTAAAAAATTATGTATAAACATTATGGGTGATGCTGCTATAGGTATGGTTGGGATGGATATTGAAACTGCAGTAAGAAATAACATAGGGATACTTACAATTGTATTAAATAACGGTGCAATGGCTATAGAAAGACCTACAATGCCAACTGCAATAGAAAAATACAAATCGCATTCACAGGGTGGAAATTATAAAGAAGTTGCTGAAGCATTAGGTGGATGGGGTATAAGAGTTAAAAAGCCTGAAGAAATTGTAAGTTCGCTAAAAGAAGCAATCAATATTACCAAATCAGGAAAGCCAGCACTTGTAGAATTTATCACTAAAGAAAATTTTGATTTTTCCAAATATGAATAATATTTCTGATCAATCAAATATGTGTCCTGTATGCGATACAAAAAGTAATAAATTATTGCTAGAAGTAGATTATAAGGTTATAAAAAATATTTCTAATTCAGAATTTAACAATCCCGAATTATTTAAATGGTTAAAATGTGAAAATCAAAATTGTAATTTTTGGACAAGAGAGCCAAAAAGATAATAAGGAGAACTAATGACTGCTAAAAAATCATCTCAAATAATTGCACTTGGCGGAGGGGGTGTTGGATTAGACAAATTCAATCTTGCAATTGATAATTATAAAATTAAAGCATCTAGTAAGAAAAAACCTAAAATAGCTTTTATTCCAACAGCAGTTGGAGACTCTGCTTTTGCAATAGAAAGATTTTACAGAGTGTTCCCTTCTGAAAGAGCAATTGCTAGTCATTTACCTTTATTTAGCAGAGACCAAAGAGACTTGGAAGATTATTTATTAAATCAAGATATTATAGAAGTATCAGGTGGAAATACTGCGAATATGTTATCAATATGGGAAATTCACGGAATTGATAAAATATTAAAAAAAGCTTGGCAAAATGGAATTGTATTAACTGGAGCAAGTGCGGGAATGATCTGTTGGTATGAATGCAGTGTAACTGATTCTTTTGGTCCCTCATCATCATTAGTCAGTCCCGGTTTAGGGGTTAATAATAGAACGATGTTAAAAGAATTAAATACAGGATTGGGGTTTTTAAAAGGGAGTGCTTGCCCACACTATAATGGCGAAGAAGATCGTAGACCCACATACGAAAATTTAATCAAAAATAAAATACTATCTGATGGAATAGCTCTAGATGACTATGTTGGAGCTCATTATATAAATAATAAATTAATCAAACTTATCACCCCTAAAATCGGTTCAAAAGGATATAAAGTTTCATTAGAAAATAATGTTGTCAAAGAAACTATTATTGAACCTGAATTAATCAGCTAATTTCAGCCTATGTTAGAACTGATACTTTCATTTATAGGAATAGCCTCGGGGCAATTTGCTGAACTCGTAGATAATACTATGTTAAATTTAGCATTACCTACTATAAGCAATGATTTGGATATTGATTTGTCTTTAATCCAATGGATACCAATATCATTTGTTTTGGCAACAAGTTCATTTTTATTACCTATGGGTAAATTAGCTGATATTTATAGTAGTAAAAAAATATACCTTATTGGTTTGATTATTTTTGGAATATTTGTAACTTTAGCAGGTAGATCCGAAATACTAATCACGCTTATATTATTCAAATCATTACAGGGGATAGGTTCTGCAGCAATCCAATCCAATGTAATGGTTATGATAATACAGTTATTCCAAAAACAAGATAAAGGAACATCTTTAGGAATTTTTATGTCTATAATCGGGATTGGGTCTATAGCAAGTCCTGTCATCGGAGGTTATATAATAGACAATTTTGGATGGAGAGGTATATTTAACTTTGTATCAATCATTACTATTCTAGGCTTTATATTCAGTATATTTATAAAACTAAATAATCCAAAAAACACAAAACCTCTAAACTATGAATTTGATTGGCAAGGAACAATACTATCTACAATATCACTTTCTTCTTTAATTATAAGCATATCTATGTATACAACCTCTAATTGGAATGCCATTTGGTTAATAACTGGAATTCCAATAACAGCAATATTTCTATTTCTATTTATTCTATGGGAAAAACATAATAAATTATCAAATCCATTAATTGATCTGAAATTATTTAATCACAAAAGCTTCTCTATGGGCAGTATTGTAAGATTTTTATCATTTATAGCTAATTCACCTATATACTATCTTTCACCTTTTTTACTGATAAATGGCTACGGGTTATCATCCTCAAAAACAGGTATATACATATTACCAGGCCCTATAATGATGGCAATATCAGGACCTTTTGCCGGAAAAGTATCAGATAAAATAGGTAGTTATTTTCCAAGAATCGCTGGAGCACTGTGTTTAAGTATATCGGTTTCATTATATCTTTTTGCAACAATTTTAAATAAAGAATTTGTGATGGTAGCATATGCTTTCCAGGGTCTTGGAATGGGGATTTTTGGTACTGTAAACACAAGTTATATATTCACTTCTGTGAAAGAAAATAATTATGGTAGTGTAAATGCTTTTTTGACCCTTACAAGAACTTCAGGAAATATAATTGGAATATCAATTTCAACAGCTTTAGTACTAGTATTTCTATCCATATCAAGCAATGAATTAGATAGTATAAACCCTGATACCTTAAGTTATATCTCTTCTATCAGTAAAGCATTCATTCTACCTACACTTTTATCAATAATTACTTTTATTCTAACAATCAGTTTAAAAGATGAAAAAGATATATAACATTCTCAATTTTTACACAAAATAATTTTGTATTTTGATAATATAATTTTGGAGCAATATAAATGAACAAACAAGTGACTACAATTATCAGGCCATATGAAAGATATACTGAAATATCATCAGGTGATATGACTAGAATAGCTGGTGTAGCAAAAGAAACGACTAATTCCACAAACATACATTTAGCCATAGCAGAAATACCACCAAGTAAATCATCTTCACCGCACTTACACTTAAATTGTGAAAGTGCAATATATGTTCTTGAGGGTGAAGGTATATTTGTCACAGGTAAAAAATTAGATAAACATAACAAAATAAAAGAAGGGGATTATATATATGTCCCACCCGATGCTCCTCACAAACCAATAAATATAAGTAATAAAAACCCATTATTATTATTAGTTGCAAGAAATCAACCAACTGAAATTGTTCAAGAAATAAAAAATGAAAATGAACTTTCAAAAAATTTCAAACAAAATAATGAATGTACTGTGATACATTCTCAATACACAGAAAATAAATTTTCTGATACTCAAAAAATAAATATAGGTGTTTCAAAAAATACTAGTAATTCAAAAGCAATTTATATGTCTAAAATCGAACTATCACCAGGAACTAGTACAATTCCACACAAACATTCTGATTCTGAAACTGCAATTTTTATTAATTCAGGAAAAGGTTTGTTTATTTCAAACAATAAATTAGACTCTCATGTTAGTATTTCTAAAGAAGATTTTATATATATACCAGAAAAATTTAACCATAAATTATCAAATATTGATTCTAATAATTCTTTGTCTTTGATTATAGCCAGAAATAATATAGAGCATAATATTTTATAAATATTTCTAAAATTAAACTTATGAGCACTAGTAAAAACATAAAACCTGGAGTAGCAAATAGTATTACTATAAGAGCAAAATATCCAAACACAACTGGAATGCTTGCAAAAATTATTAATACTATAAGCAATAATGGCGGTGATATGTCAGCTATTGATGTTGTATCTATTGAAGGTGAATTTATTGTACGAGATCTCACAATAAATACTAAGGGCAATGATCATGCTGAAAAAATAATTAAAAAACTTAATACTCTGAATAAAGTAAATATACAAAATGTTTCTGATCAAACATTTTTACTACATCTTGGAGGTAAAATTGAAGTAAATAGTACTTTTGATATCTCTACAAGAGATGATATGTCAAAAGCTTATACACCCGGAGTAGGAAGAATATCATCTCACATTCATCAAACACCTGAAGCAGCATGGGCGCTAACAACTAAAAGTCACACTATAGCAGTAGTAACTGATGGTAGTGCAGTATTAGGATTAGGTAATATAGGCCCAGAAGCAGCTTTGCCTGTTATGGAAGGTAAAGCAATGATTCTTAAAAACTTTGCTAATGTAGATGCCTGGCCTATATGTTTAAACACTCAAGATCAAGATGAAATAATTGATATTGTAAAAGCCATTTCCCCAGGTTTTGGCGGGATCAACTTGGAAGATATCAGTGCTCCAAGATGTTTTTATATTGAACAAAGATTAAAACAAGAAATTGATATACCTGTATTTCATGATGATCAGCATGGTACTGCTATTGTTGTTTTAGCTGCATTAATAAATTCATTAAAAATAGTAAACAAAAAACCTAAAGACTTAAAAATTGTAATAGCAGGAGTTGGTGCAGCAGGTATAGCCTGTTCAAATATATTAATGGACTATGGAGTAAAAAACATAATTGGGATAGACAGGCAAGGAATAGTTTCAAGAAATAGAAATTATAATGATAATATATACAAAAAGAATTTCGCTGAAAAGACTAATCCTGAAAATATCACAGGAGATCTGAAGAAAGCACTAAAAAATGCAGATTGTTTTATAGGCCTTGCAGGACCTAATATTGTATCCAATGAAATGTTAAAAAAAATGAGACCCCAAAGCATAGTATTTGCCCTAGCCAATCCAATTCCTGAAATCATGCCAGAATTAATACCAGCAAATGTAAAAATCATGGCTACCGGAAGATCTGATTATCCTAATCAGGTAAATAATTCTCTAGCATTTCCAGGAATTTTTAAAGGCATCCTTGAAGTAAGAGCAAAAACTATAACTGATAAAATGAAAATTTCAGCTGCAAAAGCAATAGCATCAGTTATTCCCAGGAGATTATTAAGTTCAGATTTTATTATCCCAAGTGTATTTGATAAAAATGTAGTCAAAAGTGTATCAGAAAACATAGCAGCAGCAGCAATAAAAGAAGGTGTTTCGAGAAAAAAGAAAACTGGCGTAAATTATTATTCATTTAAAAATTAAGAAGGATTAATTATGAGTATAAATGTTCATATATCTATTGATATGGAAGGGGTAAGTGGTGTTGTACACAATGATCAAACGGGGCAAAAAGGGTACGATTATAATATGATGAGGAAGGCTATGACTTTGGAAGCAAATGCGGCTATAGAGGGTAGTTTTGAAGCAGGTGCAACAACAGTAGTTGTAAATGATAGTCATGGTTCTATGAGAAATCTACTTCCATATATGCTCGATCAAAGAGCAGAATTAATTAGTGGCTCCCCTAAACCATTGGGGATGATGCAAGGAGTTGACGATAATCCAGATATATCAATGTGTATAGGCTATCATTCAAGACCGGGTGAAAAAGGAATATTAAGTCACACCATAAGAGGATCAAGTGTAGTTCAGCATTTTTATATTAATGACAAACCATCTTCAGAATTTGAAATAAATGCTGGAATAGCAGGATATTATAACGTACCAATAGGTTTGATAGCAGGAGATTCAGATATTGTAAATGATGCAAGAAATCTTATTCCAAATATAATTGGAGCTTCTGTTAAAGAAACTATTAATAAATTTTCAGCAAAAAATTTATCAGGTAATGAAACTTTTAAATTAATTAAAAGCAGGGCTACTGAATGTGTTCAAAATTATAAAGAATTCAAACCAATAAAATACAAAACTCCAGTAAAAATGTCTGTAGAATTTGCAAGTGATCTTATGGCAGATGTGGTTAGCATGATGCCGGGTGTAAAAAGAAATTCAAGGCAGGTTATTTCATTTGAATCAGACGATTATATAGAAGCATGGAAATGTATGTATGCTGCTATTCTTCTTGCAGGGATTTCCTATTAATTAAAACTCAGAATCAAATAAATCTTGTAGATTTACCAACCTACTCTCCCATTCAGTACCAAGTTTAATTTCAAGATCTCTATTTTCATATCCTTTGGAATTATTAACATCTGATAAATTCAAATAATAATCAGCTGTTTTAGTTAACCAATCTTCTACATTCGTAGTTTTAAAATTAAAATCTTTGTCAGCTTTAGATAAATCATGTATATATGGATATTTTCTCAATAGAGGAGGGAAATATTTATCAGCTAAACCATTTTCATTTATTCCGCCTAAATGTTTTTCAACGAAAATGCTAGGAACCAAAAATGTCTTTGGTTCAGTTTTCAATATACCGGATAATATTCTTACCCAGCTACGTGGAGTAAATATTTCATGTGATGCTATATGATAAACTTGATTTATAGTTTTATCAGATTTCATTGAATCTAAAAATGCCTGAGCAGCATCACCTGAATAAAGAGTTCTAAAAGGGTTTTCAACTTTGCTTGGTACTACAATCCCTCGATTATCTGCAATTCTTTGAATCCACCACCAAATCCTACCTGTAGGATCATCTTCTCCCATGATGGCTGGTATTCTCATAATAACATATGGCATTTCAAAATTTTCGATTATCCATTTTTCGCAATGTCTTTTTCTTGCTCCATATTCTAATTCTTTAGGATCATAATCATATGGCAAGTCATCCCAATTTACCTGATTTTCTTTAAATGGAATATTCAACTCAAAATCTAATAATGCTTCTTCAGGAGTGCCATAGTCCCATTTACTATAAATCGAACCAGTACTTACAAACAAATATTTACCTACACGCCCATTCATAAGATTACCAAAATCTTCAACGTGTTCTTTTCTATACGCCTGGGAATCAAAAACCCAATCAAATTCCATCCCTTTCAATCCTGATTCCAATTCTACTTTATTTGATCTGTCAGCTTTTATGTGTTTAATCTGATTCCACCAATTTGGTTGTTGATTTCCTCTTGAGAGAATAGAAACGTCATGACCTTCGTTTAATAAACTTTCAACAAGAAGTTTCCCCATATATCTTGTTCCGCCAATTACTAATACTTTCATCAAACAATACTTTTGAATTTTTGTTTAAACACTGTTGAATTTGATTTCAAAAAAACCAAAGAATACAAAATTCCCATTCCAACAATCTGTGAATTCATATTCTTTGTATAAAAAACAAGAATTAAATATCCGCCAGGAATACAAAGTGTAGATGAATATTTAAAAATCTTTGAAAAATAATTTATTACAAATGCACAAACAACAGCTATCATTCCAGGTACACTATACATTACTAAAGTAATCCCACCCAAAGTTGCAAAGCCGTCACCACCTCTCATTCTATTAAATACAGATTTCCAATGTCCTAGTATTGTACTGGATGCAATCATTAAAACAAAAATATTATCAAAACCTAAGAATCTGGCCACAAGTATAGTGACAGAACCTTTTGTAAAATCAGCTGTAAAAGCAAATATTGCAGGTTTAATTCCTGAAGTTCTCAATACATTTGCTGCTCCTGCTTTTTTACTGCCTTGATTAAATAAATTTTTTCTATTTTTACTATATTTAGAACTAATCATAGAAGAAAAAGGGATAGCTCCAATAAAATAAGCGCATAGAATGCTACCAGAAATTTTAAAAAACATTTTTTGAGTAATAAAACCTAACATAAAAGTGACTCTTTTTTTATACTGCAGCGAATCATATTACATTAATCAATTATATATAATGCTTAAATCGATTAAATTATAAATATTTATTTTTCAAATACAGTGAAGCAGAAGATAATTCTTTAAGCTTTAGGTAAGCTTCATCTAAATCCATAGGGTTAGATGAAGATGGAGCAAAACCGCAATCAGGATTTAAAGTTATTTTATCTGATCCTAAATAATTTATAGCGTCTTCAACTTTAGAAACAATTGAATCAGATTTTTCTATATCCCTAGAAGTATGATCTACTACACCCATACCTAAAATTTTATCTGATGGAAACGTCTTTAAAATATTAAGTCCTCCTGCAACCGGTGAAGCCAATTCAATCGCTATTCTGTCTACATTTAATTGTTCAAATGCATCTGAAATCAGATCATAAGGCCCTTCAGAACCATGAAGACGATTATAATGAGCATGGCATAAATGTACAGAGAAAAATACTGAATCAAAATCTTTAATAATTTTATTCGTAGATTTTACACTCAATTCAATTTCTTTATCTATATCACTTATTTTCTCTCTCTTTCTATATTCGGGGTCAACCAATAAAGCCAGCCAAGGATCATCAAGTTGTATATTTAAAAACCCAGCATCAATCAAATCAGAAATTTCTTTTCTTATTATAGGAACACAGTCTTCAATAAATTCCGCTCTGTCTGGGTATGTTTTAGAAGAAAATTTCTCATCCCACATTCTTCTGCCAATCGTATATGCAGAAGGAAGTGTAACTAACAATTTACTTTCACCAAAAGAATGTCTCATCGTAAATTTAGCTTCATTTAATGCTATAGATTTTATTTGTTTGATTTTATTTACTACTGCAGGATACATATTTGTAGTATGAGAATCTTGATTAACAGTACCTACTCCAATCAAATCATTTTTAAAACCATTAACAGAGTCAGAAAAAACTTTAACATAACTTTCCCTTCTCCATTCTCCATCAGTTATATAATTTAATCCAGCTTTTTCTTGAAGTGTTATTGCAAATGGGACAGCAGTATCTAGGATACTCTGAAAATTTTTGTCTGAAATATCTCCCCTTTTTCTGCTTTCAACAACTTCCATTACCCATTTTGGCCTAGGTAAACTTCCAACTACAAAAGAATCAAAAGGCTCAGGTAATTTTGAATATTGATTATTCAATTATTTCTCCTTCATTTATGCTAGTTTCAGATTTAGGTATTATGCCTTTAATCATAAAATTTGTAAATTCAAAAAAATCTATAACTGTTATATCAGGTGAATAATTCAAATCTTCTACAGGTAAATTATATCGATTGATATATGCCCCTTTATAACCACATGCTTTAGCTCCAATAATATCAAATGAGTGAGAAGCTACCATCATTATTTCTTCAACATTTTTGTTTAACATATTAGCGGCTTTTCTATATACAGCAGGGCTAGGTTTAAATAATCCGGCATTTTGAACAGAAATAATATCATTAAATTCAAATTTTAATTGCTTTGCTGCTAAATGTTCTAAATAATTTTGTTCACCATTGGATAATGCAACTAAATTGTATTTCTCGCTCAATTCAGGTAATGATTTCACAGCATCTTCAAATGGTTTTAAGCAATGCCAACCATCCATAATATTTTTTATTTGTTTTTCATTGAAAGAAATACCATGTTTTTCCAGGCTATATTTTAATGCTCTTTCACATGTTTTTAAATACCCACTATGCCCCAACATTAAAATATTATCCTGATACTGTTCAATTCTTTGCCTATCTCTCCATGTATCCCATATCTGATCTCCTGTAACACCGGAATTGGTATTATTTAAAAATTCATTTAAATATGGGATCATACTGCCAGCCAAATCCAAGATAGTTCCAAACATATCGAAAGTCAAAGTGTTTATATTCATTTCAATTTCTTTATTCATACCTTTCACTCCACAAATTTTTCAATCTTTCTTTTATATATTTTTCATATCCATTATCAGTAGGTTTGTAAAATATATAACTCTGATCTTTTGGGAAATAATTTTCATTCACAAAAGAATTTTCATAAGAATGTGGATATTTATAACCTTCTCCATATTCCATATTCTTCATTAAATCAGTCGGGGCATTTCTAAGATGCAGAGGAACACTAGGAGTACCTTGTTCCTTTATGATTTCAATTGAATTATTTAAAGCCATATATGAGGCGTTAGATTTTGGAGAAGAAGATAAATAAGTAGTAATTTGGGCTAAAACAATAGAAGCTTCGGGATATCCAATTAAACTAACAGCATGAAATCCGGATACTGCCATACTTAGAGCTTTGGGATCAGCATTCCCAATATCTTCAGATGCAAATATCACCATTCTTCTTGCAATAAATTCAGGTTTTTCCCCACCTTCTATCATTACTGATAACCAATATATAGCAGCATCAGGGTCACTTCCTCTCATAGATTTTATAAAAGCACTTACAGTATCATAATGATAATCACCAGCTTTGTCATAAAGGATAGATTTATTCTGAAATGCTTCATCTAAAACACCTGATGTAATAGCTCCTGATTGCCCAACAATATTTACCGCAATATCTATCGTATTTAACATTTTTCTAGCATCACCACTTGAATTCTGTATCAATTTATTTTTCACAGTTTCAGTAATTACATAATTTCCTTTTGATAAAATTATGTCTTCTTCAAATGCATGGTCCAAAATTTCACTCAAATTTTCAAAAGATAAAGGATTTAAAGTTAAAACTTTTGATCTTGATAAGAGCGGTGAAATAACTTCAAAAGAAGGATTTTCTGTAGTGGCTCCTATTAATATAATTGTACCGTTTTCAACAGCATGTAAAAGTGCATCCTGTTGAGATTTATTAAATCTATGTATTTCATCTATAAATAGAACTGTTTCCTTCCCCATACTTCTATTCGATAAAGATTTATCAATAATCTCACGTAAATCTTTTACGCCACTTGAAACTGCTGATATTTGATGCAATTGGTAATTTGATTTTATAGTCATGAGTCTAGCTAATGTGGTTTTCCCAGAGCCCGGAGGTCCCCATAAAATCATAGAAAACAATTTCATATTTTCTGTTAATGAATTAAGGATTTTATTTTCACCTAAAATGTGAGATTGCCCAATAAATTCTTTAAGAGATTTAGGCCTTACACGTTCAGCTAAAGGTGGTATATTTGTATCAAATAACGATATTTTATTTTCCATTTAACCAAGCTATTAAATATATAATAGAAATTATATTGTAACACCTCTGTATATCTCTATTTTCTCACTATTTAATTAAATTATTTATTGTGATTCAAAGATTATTTAATTAAAATTTTATTTAATTCAAATCTAGGAGATTATATGTATTTAATACGAAGAACATTTAAAATTCAAAAAGGTAAAACAAGAGATGCTGCTCAAGCTGCAAAAGAATTAAGTGAAAAATACCAAAGCGTAGGACAAAGAGCTCCCGTATGGATATATGTTAGCGGACCAACAACTCCTGGCCCAGCAGATACTATATATATGGACTGGGTAGAAGAAAAACTTGAAAATCCATACAGAGAAGATAACAAATCACCAGATGGATTAAGAGAATTATTTCAAAATCTTTACCAATATGTTGAAGATAGTACAATAGATTTTTTTCAATATTATGGAGATACGTTTGGAGAAAACAAACCTTATCAGTAAAATTTGGTAATTAAAATCTGTTTGATAAAATTTTCCCATCATAATTTGCCAACTTAGGATAGTATTGATGGAAATATTCAGTAGGATTATTTGTGTATCCATGATTTTTTAGTAATTCAAAGAGTTGAGAAATTTCTTCTCTTGATTCGCCGTAATTATCAAAAGGATCACTCTGATACATAGATTCAAACATACTTGCTATTTCCTGAGCATCTCTTTGGCTTTTATACATTCTTAACCCAGCAACTTTATTGCTCCAATCATCAGATATATCTATACCAATAGTTGGAGATTTTTCTTCTTCACTAAGATCCATTTCTCTTTTTTCAGCAATTACTTTTGGCATAGCAGTATAAAATAATCTGATATTTTGAGATGAGTATATACTTATGTACTTATTAAAAGCATTTGTTGCATTGATATTGACCTGAATATGATCAGTATGACCAGAAAATCCTCTTTGCCCGAACGTAATCACTACATCTGGTTGAATTTTTTTTAAGATATCTAAATATTGTTGTTCTAAAATTCCATTTTCAAGTAACTCAAGGCCTTGATCATCATAGCCAAACTGGAATACTTCATAAACACCTAGTGATTTTAATACTGCTAATTCTTCTTTTTCTCTATATGGTCCTAATTCTTCTCTTGTTAACTTAAGATCACCAGTTCCCAAATCACCTTT
>VFGQ01000015.1 GCA_009391605.1 SAR202 cluster bacterium | reverse complement strand
TAGATAAATCTTTTATAATTAAAGAATTAAGTGTTAAATTGTCACTAATTTTATTCTTTTTTATATATGCTAAATTTTTTCCATCTGGGGAAATTTTGGGCGTTGAATCATTATCTCCTTCAGTAATCTCTGAAGTGATATCAGATTGCAGTTCTAATTTAAATATTTTAGATTTTCTTTTATTTGAGTTTATTACAACACTATTTTCTTGATAAAAAACAGCATCAGAATTTTCATCATATGAAATCCATGAAATGTTTTTTAAATCTGATATATATTTTTTAATTAATTCCATACTTAATCCTTTATTTATTTAATATCAAATATTACAGGTTGAAGCCCTTCTTCAATCACTCTACGGCCTAACTCCGATACATCAGACAAATCTTCTATAGTTGCAAAATGATTGGCAGGATGAAGGCCAGCCTTACTAGCAAAAGCAACTTTATCATAAGGGATAACTATTTCTTTCATTGATTCAAATCCAGGATAAAACATTATTTCCCCTTTAGCTAAATAAATTGTATTATTCTCAAAGGGAACTTCATCAATTTCTACTTCCCCTAATTCAATCCAAACTCCAAATCCACTCCATCTTGTTTGCATCAATTTTCCTGTTAAAGGTAATATTTTTAATATCGCTTCACAAGTTTCAGGAGCATCATCCCATAATAATTTAGCTTTAAAATTTAATTCTTTACTTTTTATATGTAGATATTGGTTTTTCATGACTATTTAAATTGAAAATTATAAACTTATTCTAGTGTATAATAATTCAAATGAAAGAATCTATAATAAAATCCAAATTATCTATATCAGCTTTAAATATTGGAGCTGGGACACCTACTGATGCAGGCATGTCTTACAGAGGAGAAACTACTCACCCAAACCCTATTCAAATAGCAGGTGGAATTCCAGATTTCCCTACTTTACCTATAAGTGATTTCACACAAATGCTAAAACAAGCTTCTTTAGAAGAAACAGAGGGAAGTTATAATTATGGAGGATGGTTTGGTTATGATGGATTAAGAGAACAAATTGCTAAACGGCAAACAGTTCTTGATAGAAAAAAATTGACATTGGATAATTTTATTATACATAACGGTAGTTCTGGTGCTCTTGAAAATGTATGTAAAACTCTTTTAGATCCAAAAGATGTTGTTATTGTCGAACAACCATCATATTCGGGTACTGTTAGAGCTATACGTGGTTTTAATTGTGATGTTGTTGAAGTGAAAATGAATGAAGATGGGATTGACATCGCTGATTTAAAATCAACAATTTCTAATTTGAAAAATAAAGGCAAAAATATTAAATTTATTTATACAATTCCTGATTTTCATAATCCAACAGGAATTCTTACCTCAGAAAAAGTAAAAGCTGAATTATGTAATATTGCTTCGTCAGAAGATATATTTATAGTTGAAGATGCTACTTACTCTGAATTATATTTTCATGAAAAACAACCCACTCCATTATTTTCTTTAGATAATAGCAATAAAGTTATCAAGCTAGGTACATTTAGTAAAATAATTTCTACTGGTATTAGGGTAGGGTGGGTACAAGCACATGAATCGATAATACAGGCATGTTCTCAAACTAGATTTGATATGGGTAATAGCCCTTTAATTCATAGAGCTTTGTCTTTATATCTTTCAAACAATTTATTGAATGATCATGTTAATGAAATGAGGCAAATATACAGACAAAAAATGGAATATTTTACAGAAAATTTAATTAATAACTGTGAACCATATGTTCAATTCCAGAAACCATCAGGCGGTTTTTTTCTTTGGGTTTCAATCAAAGGTGTTACTAATAAAGAACTTAGGAAAGCAGCATCTGATGATGGGGTAATGTTTCCCTCAGGATCTTTATTTTACATTGATAGAGATGAAAATAAATGGACTTCTCATGTTCGAATGGCATTTAGCAAATCCACATTAGAGGAATTAAAAGAAGCTACCGAAAGATTACAAAAAACCTTCCAAAGAATTGTAGATTAATTTTAATTTGGGTAAATTATAATACCACGTCCATCAAGCCCATTTTCAAGATCATAAAAAGCATCATTTATTTGTTCTAATTTATATGTTCTTTCAACTAATGATCTTATGTCAATTTCACCTTTTAAATAATGTTTTATAATCTGTCTAAAGCTTTCATGAGGGCTAATAGATCCGTAAAAGCTTCCAATTAATGTTTTTTGATCTCTACATAATCCAATCATATCAGCATTTACTGTATCACCAATTGGAGCAAGCCCCACGATAACTGTTGTACCTTTTCGTTTAGTAGATTGTATTGCTTGATTTGTTACAGAGCCTCTACCAAAGGTATCAAGTGATATATCTACACCCGAGCCAGTTATAGCCATAATTTCTTCCACTGGATCTGATTTTACAGAATTTATTGTATGAGTAGCACCAAATTTCATAGCAAATTCTAATTTGTGATCTTTTATATCTACTGCAATTATATTATTACAATTTAATATTTGCGCACCCATAATAGCACTTAAACCTACACCACCCAAACCATATACTACAATATCTATGCCAGGTTTAGATGCTTGTTGATTAAGCACCGCTCCTATACCAGTAGTAACACAGCAACCTATTAAGGCTGCTACATCCATAGGTACTTCATCTGGCAATAAATATAAAGATTGTTGAGGGCAAATTAAATATTCTGAAAATAAACCCAATTTTTGCATTTGATGTATAGATTTATCACCATGTTTAAGTCTTAATGTTCCATCATATTGTTTTGTATTTAATGCAGCACTTGTTGTACATAGATTTACAAATCCACTTAAACAATATGTACAATTACCACAACCAGATATGAATGCAGTAATAACTCTATCTCCAGGCTTGAAATTATTAACACCGGGACCAATAGATTCAACAAAACCTGAACCTTCATGACCCAATACAACGGGCATAGGCATTTTCAATTCTCCTTTCATATAATGATGATCAGATGCGCATATTCCAGCTACTGAAGTCCTTACTCTGACTTCTCCATGTCTTGGTTCTTCCTGATTTAATTTATCAATTTGCAAAGGCTTGTTTGCTTCATATAATACTGCTGCTTTTGTTTTAAACATTTTATCCTCCTAATATTTTAAATTTATATTCAAGATTGTTATTTTCATATTTAACATAATAGTAACCTGAGGGATCGTTACCTAATGGAACACCAATACTTGAGACAATTATATTTTGAATATTTTTATAATTATTTATTTTGTTTTGATGCATGTGTCCAGAAAATATATAAACAGATTTAGTATGATTACTTAATATATCAATAATTTCAAGTCTAGCTTTCTTATCAATATTCCAAGTGTTTTTACCTTCATGTATATCCTCCGCATATAATGGATGATGCATAAAAATAAACAAATCTTCATCATAACCATTAATACTATTTTTTAGTAAATTCAATTGATTATCATAATCTTCAGAAAAATTATTGTAATTTCTGAATATAGATGAATTTAAAAAAATTAATTTTAAATTATCATATTCTACTTTATAGTAATCGGGGCCATACCTTGATCTATAAAGTTTCAAGGAATCATTTGTTATTTTATCTTCTTTAGCAGGTATGCAGACATCATGATTCCCAGGTACTAAATATATTTTTCGATTCATACTAAAATTATTAATAGTTGCCTGGAATGCATTGAATTGAGTTTGATCATCTGCATCATTTATCAAATCACCTAAAATTGTTAAAAACAAAAATTTTTCGTCATTTATTTCATTTAATAGTGTATTGAAATTTGATATTTCGAAATCAAGTGAACTAGTGGGTTTTAAATTTAAAAAATCTAATTTTACAAATTCTTTGGAATCCGATCTGATTTCTGATTTACTTTTTATATTACTAAAATGTGAATATAAACCCAATTGTGTGTCAGCCGCTACGATAAATTTCATTTTATTAAGAACTTTATATATATTGCAATGATGGATTATAGAGTTTAGCATTCGTTCTAAATAATAGTAAGGTATTTATGTTAGATTTTGAAATTAATAGGCCAAAATATAAAGTAATAGCAATTGGACCTATGTATGATGACGAAGAACGATTTGATACTAAACTTGAGCACTTATTAAATTGTGGTGATGATGCTGGTTATTTATTAGATAGAATAATTACAGCAGATTTCCCCGAAGGGCCTTTTGGTTATGCTATCCTTCAAAAAGAAGCAGTCTGATATAGATAATTAATCCTTACATTTGCTATATTTATTATTATTAATTTATTTAAATTTTTAATAATGAATATAAAGACCTTAGAGTCTATTCAAGATAGAATTTTATGGTTATCTATTCAGTTAGTTAACCATGCTAATACTGTTAGAAAAAACCGAAGTGATTTAAAAGTTGGCGGTCATCAAACATCTAGTAGTTCAGTTGTAACTATTCTTACATATTTATATTTTGAATACCTTGAAAAATATGATTATGTATCTATTAAACCTCATGCTTCTCCAGTTTTTCATGCTATTCAATACCTTTTAGGTAATTTAGATAAAAAATATCTAACTTCCCTAAGAGAATTACATGGTTTGCAATCATATCCAAGTAGGACAAAAGATCCTGATATTGTTGATTTTTCTGGTGGATCTGTTGGGATTGGTTCTATTGCACCAAATTTTGCAGCAATTTCTCATCAATATCTAAAAGATCATTCATTGCTTAACAAAGATTTAAATAATGCAAGATTTATTAGTTTATTGGGTGACGCTGAATTAGATGAAGGAACTATATGGGAAGCAATTGCTGACCCAACTATGGAAGATATTAGTAATGTTATATGGATAGTTGATTTAAATAGACAAAGCTTGGATAGAATTATTCCATTCATTAGAGTTAAAACATGGCGTCAAATGTTTGAAGCTAATGGTTGGAATGTTATTGATGCAAAATATGGCAAAAAATTAGAGGATGTATTTAATTTACCTAATGGTGAATTAATGAAAAATGCAATAGATGATATGCCAAACGAACTATATCAAAGATTATTGAGAAAATCCGAAGCCTTAAGAGAATGGCTTCCAAAAAGCGTAAAAGATTCATTATCAATGGAAAAATTAATATCAGATTTCGACGAAGAACAATTATATGACATATTTAGTAATCTGGGTGGACATGATTTTTATTGTTTAGATAAAACATTTAAACAAGCTTCAAAGTCAAAAAAACCTACAGTTATATTTGCTTATACTTTAAAAGGATGGAATTTACCATCTGTGGGTGACCCGCAAAATCATTCAGTTATTTTAAATGAATCTCAAATTAATGAATTAGCAACAAATTTAAATATAGATAATGACAATATCTGGTCAAAGTTTAATGACGGATCCTCTGAAAATAATAAATGTGTCGAAATAAGCAACAAATTAACCAGAAATATCCCCGTTAAAAAATTTAGTATTGATTTCCCTGATTCATTTGAAAATGATTATAAAAATATGATGTCTACTCAACAAATTTTCGGACTATTAATGACAGAAAATTCGAGATTAGATGAAAATTTAAGAAACAAATTTGTATCGATTAGTCCAGATGTTGCAAGCTCAACTAATTTGGGTGGTTGGATAAATAAAATGGGTATTTGGCAATCTCACCAAACAACCGAATTACCAGATGAAGATTTAGTAAGAGCACTTAATTGGGAAATGTCTAAATCAGGACAACATATTGAATTAGGAATATCTGAAAATAATTTATTTATGGCTTTAGGTCAATTAGGATTAACCGAAGAATTATTCGGTTCAACTTTAATTCCCATAGGCACTTTATATGACCCTTTTATCAGAAGAGGTTTAGATGCTTTATTCTTCGGAGTTTATTCAGGTGCTAAATTTATTATGATTGGTACTCCTTCTGGTATTTCATTAAGTCCTGAAGGTGGATTACATCAAAGTTTAATAACGCCATCAATAGGAATGGAAATGCCTGAACTTGATTATTATGAACCTGCTTTTGGAAAAGAATTAGAATGGATTTTTCTAAATGGTATGAATAATGTATCTAAGCGAATATCTTCTTTATATCTAAGGTTAACTACTTCTAAATTAAATCAAGATATATTTAATGAGTATAATAATCAAAAAGACATGAATTCATTACGAGAAGATGTCATTAACGGAGCATATCTTTTTAATACAAATATATCTGGAAATTCTGATAAATATAAAGTAAATCTATTTAGTATGGGAGCTATGTTTTCTGAAGTTGTTGAAGCACAAAAAGAGCTTTTAAAAGAAGGAATAACGTCAAATTTAATTAACATAACTGGGCCAGGCCCACTATACAGAAATTTTCATAACAATAGTTTAAGCGGTAGTCATTTAATAAAAATATTAGGAATCCATAGTAAATTACCATCTATAAGCATTATTGATGGCCATCCTCACGCATTAAGCTGGGTAGGTTCAGCTTTAGGAGTCAAATCTATTTCTCTTGGCATAACAGAATTTGGACAATCTGGTGATCAAAAAGATTTGTATGAATACTATGGACTAGATAAAAATTCAATTCAAGAAGCTGTCTATAAATTACTAGAATTATAAAGGGAAATTAATGTCAAATAAAATCAATGTAATATTAACTAGTTTTGAACAATTTTATAAATACAAATATAACCCCACTATATCTGTGTCTGTAAAAGTAGAAAATATTTTAAAAAATTCAAATATTATAAATTTATCTACCAAAGTAATGCAGTGTAAATATTCAACCATAAAACAAGAAGTTTATGATTTGTATGAAAGCAATCCAGATATAATACTGAGTTTAGGATTAGGCGCATCAAGAACTTCTTTAAATCTTGAATCATTAGCTCAAAATGAATATAGTTCAGTTGCCCCAGACAATGAAGGAATTGTATTAAATGGGGATCCCATTATTCCAAATGGAAATGATCTTTTAAGTTGTCTAAATCTAAATGATCTTGAAATTCTATCTAATAAATATGTTAAATCTGCAATATCAAATAATGCTGGAAAATTTATGTGTAATGCAAACTTTTACTGGAATCAATATAAAATAAATAATGAAAATTTAAATACAAAATATCTATTTATACACATTCCTTTTACAGATGAATATATTGGAAAAGAGCCAATATTAGCTAATGAAGATTTACCAATTTTATCTGAAAATGGAATTGTGAAGGCAATTGTTAGCATTCTTGAAAACATAAGTAACCAAATTATCAAATCAAAGATCTCAGAAATAAAAATTTAATATTATAAATTGAAATAATTAATAAAGGAAATATATTTATGAAGTTTAATTCTAGAAGATCCAATATTTTATCTACAAAAGGCGTAGTATCTACAAGCCAACCCTTAGCCGCAAAAGCAGGGGCTGATATTTTAGCAAAGGGAGGAAGTGCGGTTGACGCCGCTGTAGCAGCTGCAGCTGTATTAAATGTTGTAGAGCCTATGTCTACAGGAATAGGAGGAGATGTTTTTGCACTATATTACAAAGCAGATGAAAAAAAAGTATATGCACTTAATTCTAGCGGAAGATCTCCAGAATTAGCAAATCCTGAACAATTAATAGAAATGGGTTATGATCATATACCTGCTACATCTCCATTTTCAGTTTCAATTCCAGGAGCTGTAAAAGGCTGGGATACTATAGTAAATAAATTTGGGAAATTAAATCTAAATACAATAATTGAACCTGCATATGATTACGCATTAAATGGTTTTCCTGTCAGTGAGGTAATTGCAGAAGGATGGGCAGGTTCAATCAATAAAATTCAAGAAGAATCAGGTTATCCTGAGTTTTTAAATCCAGGCCCACCAAAATTTGCTTCAATAAAAAAATTACCTTCTTTAGCAAAATCATTAAAATTGATAATGGATCAAGGGGTTGATGGATTTTATAAAGGTGATACAGCTAATAAAATCTCTAAGCATATTCAAAAACTAGGAGGATGGATTACTGCAAATGATATAAGTAATCATCAGGCTGATTGGGTTGAACCTATTTCTACAGAATACAGAGACTATACTGTATGGCAATGCCCTCCAAATACACAAGGATTAAATGTACTTATGGCTTTAAATATATATGAAGGTTTTAACAACACTGAAACTTCTGATCCTGTTAAAGAATTACATTTAAAAATAGAATCTGTAAAAGCAGCATTTTCAGATGGATTATTTAATATCACTGATTTTGAAATTACCAAACATGTATTACCACAATTACTATCAAAAGATTATGCTTCTGAGAAACGTATGTATATAGATAAAAACAAAGCTGTTTCATATGAACCAACCGTAAAGGTTGATACAAGTAATACTGTATACGTAACTGCTGTCGATAAAGACGGTAACGGTTGTTCATTTATAAATAGTCTTTTTCAAGGTTTTGGCTCAGGGATTATTGTTCCTGATACTGGTATAGCATTGCAAAACAGAGGCTCTAGTTTTAGTTTAGATAAAAATCATCCTAATTATTTAGAACCCAACAAAAGACCATTCCACACTCTAATACCGGGCATGGTAACTAATACAAAAAATAATGATCTTAAATATTGTTACGGTGTAATGGGAGGTATGCAACAAGCACAAGGACATTTCCAAGTTTTATCAAATTTAATAGATAAAAACCAATCGCCTCAATTAGCTTTGGATATGCCAAGATTTAGCGTAATACCTTGGAATGATACAGAAAAAGATGTAAAAAAAGATACTGTACTATTGGAATCAATATTTGATGATTCAATAATAAATGAAATCAAAAATTACGGGCATAAAATAATTGTTAATGACCCATCTCCAATGTTTGGAGGTGGTCAGATTATTGAAACAAATGGTAATATAATGATTGCCGGTTCTGAACCTAGAAAAGACGGTCAAGCAGTAGGTCTGTAAAAAAATATAAAAGGGAGAAAATGATGAAACAAATATTAAAAGATGAAGTAATAAATAATCTTAAATGGAGAAACATAGGTCCACCAAGAGGGGGAAGAACGGTTGCAGTTACAGGGCATCCAACAAATATTAATGAATATTATTTTGGTGCATGTGCAGGTGGAGTGTGGAAAACTGACGATGCTGGAATTAGTTGGAAAAATGTTTCAGATGGATTTTTTAACACTTCATCAATTGGTGCAATAGCAATTTCTGAATCAGATCCCAATGTCTTATACGCAGGAACTGGTGAAGCTTGTATTAGAGGAAATGTATCACCTGGCGATGGTGTTTATAAGTCAACTGATGCAGGAAGAACTTGGTCACATATGGGTTTGTCAGACACAAAACACATATCCAGAGTAAGAATTGATCCAACAGACCACAACACTGTATACGTAGCTGCATTAGGACATGCTTTTGGACCTAATTCAGAAAGAGGTATATTTAAATCTATTGATGGAGGAGTAAATTGGAAAAAAGTGTTATTTATTAGTAATAATTCCGGTGCTGCAGATTTAAGTATGGATCCAGGCAATCCAAGAATATTAATAACTACAATATGGCAAGCCAAAAGAAGTTTTTGGAGATTAGATAGTGGCGGTCCTGAATCTGGGATATATATATCATTTGACGGAGGAGACAATTGGGAAAATATAACTAAAAATCCTGGTTTACCTGAAGGCCTAAAAGGTAGAATGGGGGTTTCCATATCACCAGCTAAAGAAGGTAGAATATGGGCAACGATAGAATCTGAAATTGATACAGGAGTTTATAGAACTGAAAATTATGGTAAAACCTGGTCCCTTGTATCAGATGATCAAGATTTACAAGGTCGTCCATGGTATTATCAACATATTTTTGCTGATCCTTCGGATGAAAATACTGTATGGGTCATGAACTATAGTTGTCATAAATCTACAGATGGTGGCAAAACATTTGAATTAGTGCCAACCCCGCATGGTGATAATCATGATATTTGGATTGACCCCAATGATAGCAACCGATTAATTCAAGGGAATGATGGAGGTGCTAACGTATCTCTAAATGCCGGTGAATCATGGTCAACAATATACAATCAGAAAACATCTCAATTTTATCATGTACATACAGATAATCAATTTCCTTATAGAGTTTATGGTACTCAACAAGATAACTCTGCAATAAGTGTTCCATACAGAACAGAAACAGGAGCAATTACGTGGTCTGATTGTTATATAACAGGTACATCTGAAAGTGGTTATATAGTTACAGACCCAGAAGACTCAAATTTGGTTTATTCAGGATCAATTGGTAGTTCACCTGGTGGAGGTGGGAATATGCTGAGATATGATCATTCTACGGGACAAGTAAGAATAGTTACAGTGTGGCCTCTTTTAAATACAGGGAAAGGTGCCGATGAAATGAAATATAGATTTCAATGGACATATCCTATTCAATTTTCTCCACATGACTCTGAAACATTATATGTAGCAGGAAATATAGTATTTAAATCTGTTAATGGTGGACAAACCTGGGAAGAAATAAGTCCAGACTTAACAACTAATGATAAATCTAAACAAG
>VFGQ01000114.1 GCA_009391605.1 SAR202 cluster bacterium | reverse complement strand
TGATTTATTAATATAATTAGCCCATGCACCTGATGCATTTATAATAATTTTAGTTTTTATTTTTCCTTTATTTGTATTTATAGATTGGACACCATTTTTAGTAAGTTCTATTGATTCTGCTGTTGTATTAGTAAATATTTGCACACCATTATCAATTCCAGTTTGAGCAAATTTATATGTTGTTTCAACTGAATCTACATATCCAGCTTCAGGTTCAAACAACCCTAAAGAAACATCATTAGTATTAACTTCAGGTATTAATTTTTGAATTTGATCTTTATCGATTACTTCTATATTTACTCCAAGATTTTGATTTAATTTTGCATTGTTATTGACTGAATCAGTATTTTCTTTCGAGAATAAATAAATACGGCCGTTTTTTATGAAATTTATATCTGATTTTTCAAAAAATGTTTTTGATTCTTTTGCCATTTCTATTAAAAAGTCTGTTTGATAAAATTCTCTAATCATTGCGCCTGACTTACTTGTTGCACCTGATGAAATTGCATTTTTTTCTAGCAAAGTTATTGATCCAAAACCTGTTTTTGATAAATGCATAGCAATACTACATCCTATTACTCCTCCGCCAATAATGACTAAATCTGAGGTTTTTGGGAGATCAGTATTATTCAAAATATTTTGCAATTTCATCTCTCTCGAATTTGGGGAATTTTTTTAATTCCCCGTCAATATAAATTTTAAGTCCATTATTTTTATTTTTTATACTTCCAATTTTACTTATATTAATTTTTGATTCTGACATTTTATCAATTAACTTTTTTGTGTTTTTTGGATTACATGTAATAATTAAACTACCTGATGATATTAAGCCCAGGGGATTTAAATTTAATTTTTTGCATATGATACTTGTTTCTTGTTTTATTGGAATTTTGGCATAATTTATTTCCATTCCTTTATTTGATGCAAGCGCTAATTCTTCAAGCCCTGTTATTAATCCTCCCTCTGTAGGGTCATGCATACTTGTTACTTCTATTGTATCTATAGCTATTTTCGATTCAGGTAAAATACTAATTCCGGGGTTATATAAAAAATGTATTGCATTATCAATAATTTGATTATCTATTTTTAAATTTTTAGATTTTATATCATTTGCTAATATTGAAGTCCCTTCTAATCCTATAAATTTTGTTATTAAAATATCATCTCCAATTTTTGCTCCTGATGTTTTAATTAATTGATTTTTAGGGACTTCTCCTAATAAGCATCCAATAGCTATGGGAGAGTTAACCTGGGGAGTTATTTCAGTGTGTCCTCCAACTAATGATATATTCATTTTTTTACATGAATTTCTTATTCCATCAAAGATTACTTTAATTTGTTTTTCTGTGGTTTGAGGATTAAATAAAAGTGTAACTAGTAACCATTTTGGATCTCCACCCATTGTGCATATGTCATTAATATTTACATTAACTAGATACCATCCTAAATTGTCAGATGTGAATGTTATAGGATCTGTTTTTACTAATAAATATTTATCACCAATATCTATGGCTGCTGCATCTTCTCCAACCTGAGGGCCTACTTTTACTCTAGGATCATTAATATCAACATGTTTAAGTAATGCTGATAAGATTTTATTTGGTAATTTGCCTGATTTCATAAAAATAAGTTCAAATGTATTTATAAATATTGATATTATAACTTTATGAAAATTATAGCAGTATTATTTGATTTATACGGTACATTGGCTGGGTTCGAACCATCTAGGTTTAGTTTGCAATCTAAAGTTGCAAAAAAATATGGTTACGAATTAACTGAAAAAGGAGTTGCTCAGGGATATTTCCTAGCTGATAAATTTATGGCAGAGCAAAATGTCACATATCCAATCAGATCTCAATCTGAATTAGAAAAGAAAAATTTTTTTGCAAAGTATGAAAAACTAGTATTGTCTGGTGATGGGCATGATGTTGATGTAGAAACTTCGGGAAAAATTTTTAAAGAATTACAAAAAATCCCTTATTCCATGCAATTGTATTCTGATGTAATTTCAGTTTTAAAAGAATTAAGACAAACTGGATATAAATTAGGTTTAATTTCAAATATGAATAAAACAGGGCAGGAAATTTTAAATGAGTTTAATCTTGTTGATCACATTGATGTATGTGTTACCTCTAAAGATGCTCTTGCAGAAAAACCTGATCCTAAAATATTTTTAGATGCTCTTACATTGTTAAATGTTAAACCTGATCAAAGTGTATATGTTGGAGATCAAATCTTGTCTGATATTCAAGGTAGTAAAAATGTTGGCATTATTCCTTTATTAATAGATCGAGACAATATAAACATTGATTATAGTGAAACAAATAAAATTAATTCCTTGTATGAATTAAATAATTTTTTATCTACTAAAAATAACTAATAATACACCGACCAGGCATAGAAGCACTCCAAATAACTCATTGTGTTTTAATTTTTCATTTAAGAATAAATATCCTAAAGTTAAGGCAAATATAGGAGCTGCGCTGGATAAAATTGCAGTCCAAGACCCTGAGTTTATTTTGAGTGAACCTATCCATATAAGCATAGAAGATGTAATAAATAGACTTGAAAAAGTCAGATATTTTAACTCTTTTATATTTATTGTTTTAATAATTTTTTGATATTGGGAAATATTTATTGGAATTAAAAATATTAGAGTCAATCCTGTACGAAATATTGCAGCATCAAATATTGAAACATCATTTAATGCTCTGTCAGCTAAAAAAGCTGTACCACCCCAAGAAATCCCTGATAACAAACTAGTAAATATCCCTATTATTTTTGTTTTATTTTTTTTTATTGTCCCTAATAATTGTAAATATGAATAATTAATAGTTATTACACCAAGTATTATTGTGGCGGATCCGAAAACGAATAAAAAACTAAAAGTGTATAAATTGATAAATTTATCTAATAATCCAATTAAAGAAACCTGAATGCTTGTTGCGAGAGTAAAAACTATACCAAGTTCTATTCGTTTAATAGATTCAATATATAATAAAGTTCCTAATACACTTAAGAAATACGCTGAAGTTAATATCAAATATATATCTGTTTTATAAGAAAGAAATATTGGCCAATGATCTATGCTTGTTACAATAAAACAAATAATAACTAAAGATATTGAACTTTCAATTAATGGGAATAAATGTAAATTTTTAACTTTATATTTTTTTAGTATTAATCCTGAAGAAGCCCAGGTAAATGCACTAAATAATGGTAATAATTTTAATACAATATTCATATTTTAATTTTATTTATTTTTAATTCCCTCTATTTTTTTTAGGATATTGAAAATTTCATTTGCCCAATAATTAACATCTCGCAATTTTATTATTATTTCATTTGACCTGCTTATTTTTACATTGTTAAATGATTTCAAGAGAACATTTTTTGCACCGCCAATTTGACTGTGAAATCTGATAGTTAAATCATTTTTATTTTTGTTTATGGAATTTATATTTATATTTGCACTTAGTATTTGAATTTTTGTATTTAATATAAGATTTTTAGCTTCTTGATTCATTGTTCCAAATCTGTCTGTTATATTATTTGTAACTTTATCAACATCTTCAATTTGCTCACAAATACTTAATTGGCGATATAATTCAAATTTCATTTTGTCTTCTTTGATATATTCATTGGTTAGTCCAGATTTAATATCCATATTTAATATTGGCAAAGGATTTTCAATATTATTATTTAAAATAGGGTTACCATTTGTAGTTAAATATTTTTTTGCTTCTGAAATTAATTTTGAATACAAATGTAATCCAATTGTAATTACATGACCACTTTGTTCTTTTCCTAATATATTTCCTGTTCCCCTTATTTCTAAATCTCTCATTGCTATTTTGTATCCAGAACCTAATTCTACTGACTCTTTTAAAGCCTGTAGTCTTTTTTCTGATTGAGGAGTAAGCATTGTTGATTTAGGGATTAAGAAATAACTGTAAGCTTGCTTAATGCTTCTGCCGACCCTTCCTCTAAGTTGGTATAGTTGTGATAATCCAAATTTATGAGCATTGTTCACAATTAATGTGTTTACATTAGGCAAGTCTAATCCAGATTCAATAATAGTGGTACAACATAATATGTCAATTTCTCTTTTAGCAAAGCTTATCATTGTTTTTTCAAGATCATTTTCATTCATTTGCCCATGTGCAATTTTTATTTTTGCATTTGGTATTAATTTTTTTAGTTGATTATGAATAATATTTATGCTCTGAACTCTGTTATGCAGAAAAAAAACTTGGCCACCTCTATTTAATTCATCAATTATTGCTTGCTGTATTAAAGATTCATCATATTCGTTAATTATTGTCTCTACTGGCAATCTTTGTTCGGGGGCACTATTAATGCTATATAAATCTTTTATTCCTGATATAGCCATATATAAAGTTCTTGGTATAGGAGTTGCTGTCATGGTGATTATATCTATGTTTGGATACTTTGATTTCAATTGTTCTTTTTGCTTAACTCCAAATCTTTGTTCTTCATCAATAATAAGTAATCCTATATTGTTAAAATCAACATCATTTTGAATAATTCTATGTGTCCCAATACACAGGTCTATACTTCCATTTTTTATATTATTAACAATTATTTTTTGTTCAGCTCTAGTTTTGAATCTGCTTAAATATTCAATATTTACAGGGAAAGCAGATAATCTATTAGAAAATGTTTCATAATGTTGTTGAGTTAAGATAGTAGTTGGAGCAATCACTGCAACTTGCTTTCCATTGCATACTGCCTTAAAAGCGGCTCTGATTGCCACTTCGGTTTTTCCAAATCCTACATCACCACATATTAAAACATCCATTGGATTTTTATTTTGCATTTTGTTTTTTATTAATTCAATTGCTGAGGTTTGATCTGGCGTTTCTTTGAAAGGGAAACTGCCTTCTAAATCTTTTTCCCATTCGTTGTCGTCTGAATATGTTATCCCTTTACTTAATTCTCGTTTTGCATATATTGTGAGTAATTCTCTTGCCCATTTAAGTGCAGATTCTTGAGCTTTTTGTTTAGCTTTTGTCCAACTTTCTCCTCCTAAGGTTGTAAGTTTAGGTATTTTATTCGTAGGAGCTATATATGGTGCAATTTTTTGAATTTGAGTAAGAGGAACATATAATTTATCAGATTTGGCGTATTCAATGATCATATAATCTTGAAGAGAATTTGATTTTGGAGGTTTTCCAAAATTTATAAATTTACCTATACCATGATCTGCATGGACGATATAATCTCCGGGGTTTATTTCATCAGTTATTATAATTTCTTTTCTTTTAGTCTCATCTAGAGTAGATATATATTTAGTTCCATAAAGTTCTTTATCTCCAATCAGAATGAATGAATTTTTATTTGAGTTATAAATAAATCCTGGAGTTGATTTGTAAGGAGGAGTTTCAATTATTTGAATTTTATTATTCTTACCAAATAATTCTTTTGTTCTATTTATATAACTTGTTTGAATAATTTTTTGGCCTTTATAATTATTGATCAGGTTTATTTTTGATTCTTGATCACTATTTGAATCAATTGACAATTCAGGGATATTTTTAATATTAAATATTTTTTCTATTGAAATTGAATTTTTAGTTTGCCAAGGAAATATTTCTATAGTTTTGAATTTATAAATGTACGATTTTAATTCAGGAGTTATAATATTATTTATAGATTGTTTTGAATTATTCAATTGCTTAATGTTTTTATTTAAGCTTTTGAATATTGAATTAGGGTTGTCTAATAAAATTAAACAATCTTGATCTACATAATCTAATATTGTTCCCTGGTTTTTAATTAAAGAATTCTGATCATAATCAAAAGATTTGATATTTATTTTTTTTATTTCATTTAAACTGATTTGTGTATTTTGATCAAATTCTCTTATAGAATTGATGTTATCTTCAAATAATTCAATTCTCATAGGATATTTTTCGTTTATACAAAAAATATCAATTATACCTCCTCTTATAGCATATTCCCCAGGTGATTCTACTTGATAATCAGTATGGGTAAAGCCCATTTTAATCAGATCAAATGAAAAGTCATTTAATTTTATTAAATCTCCAACTTCAATTGATTTTGTTTGCGAGTTGAAATAATTAGGTGATGGAACAGTTTGAAAAATTGATTTAAGTGTGGAAATAATAATTGTATTTTTAGTTTTAGTTTGTAATTGAGAAATACATTTTATTCTTTCTGTATGTGAAGAGTCTTTATAGGAGATTTTTTTCTTTTCTGGGAAAAAAATTATATTTTCAGTTTTAGTACTTAAATTTTTTGTCCAATTCAAAACATCAATACAATGATCTTCAGAATTATTGATGTAAATTATAGGTTTATTTAATGACAAAGATAAAATTTTTGTAAATATTGGAATTAGAGATGAATTACATTCTATGGGGAAATTTGATTTTTTATCTACGATTGATAAAAATGATTCTGAGGATAAGGATTTACTAATTTCTTCTATGACATTGTTTATGGTCATAATTTATATTTTGGAGAAATTAATTAATTTATATATTAATAGCTTCTAAATATTCTTTTTTTAGATCTTCTGGCATTTCTTTGAGCTTCCAATCTTCTACTTTCTTGTCTCGATCTAAAATATTGTCTGTCTCTTAGTTCTCTCATAATACCAGATCTTTGAACCATAGATTGGAATCTTTTTAGCATTCCATCGATTGACTCTCCATCTCTAAGTTTTACATGTGTCATGAACTTTCCTCTTTTTTTACAGAAGAGTATTATAACTTAACATATATAAAAATAAATACTATAAATGGTATTCATATATATGTTATTACTAGCAATACGATTAGTTTATGTAAAATGCTTCATCATATTAATATTCGAAATTTCAGAAATTTGGAACATTTTGAAACAGATTTTAATCAGGGTGTCACTGCTTTAATTGGTAAAAATGGATCAGGTAAAAGCTCTTTAATAGAAGCTATTTATTTTTTATCAATTGGTCGTTCATTTAGAGCTACACATGATAGGGACACTATAAATAAACAAATTATTGGAACCGGGGATTTTGCTTCAATAAAAGCTAATATTTCTATAAATCAAAATTTAAATGAAATACAAATAATATTAGATTTAAATAATTCCAACAGATTAAAGAAGAATTGTAGTTATAATGGAGCAACCCTTCCATTATCTAAACTTATTGGTAATTTAAAATCTGTATGTTTTAGTGTTAATGATATGAATATAATTTATGGTTCACCATCTATACGTAGGAAATATATCAATGTATTAAATTTACAGCTTGATAATCAATATGTATCTGAATTATTGGTATATTCAAAAATTGTTGAATCAAGAAATTCATTATTAAAACAAATTAAAAATAATTTTGCGTCAAAAATAGAGTTAGAATATTGGAATAATAAAATGGTTGAATCAGGTACTTATTTAATGATTTCTAGATATAAAACTATCAATCAATTAAGTGCTTTAGTTGAGTCGATTTATCCAAAATTATTTAATAATTATCATAATGGTGATATAAGATATTTGTGTAATCTAGATCCTTTAAATGAATTCGTATTGCAAAATGATAAAGATCAAATTTATAACAATTTTCATAACAAATTAAAACAAGCAGAATTACGAGATATATCTCTTGGAAAAACTACAATTGGTCCTCATAGAGATGATCTTATTATAAATATTGATAATAATATTGCTGAAAATTTTGCATCAAGAGGACAGGCACGTCTTTTAGTATTGGGAATGAAATTAGCTGAATGTGAACTAATAAAAAAATTGAATTATACTGAACCAATTATTTTATTAGACGATGCATTTTCAGAACTTGATTTAGATAATCAGGAATATTTGTGTAAATTTATTTTTGGTTATAATCAATGTTTTATAACCGGATTTGATTTTAGAGTTCTGGAAAATTTGAATTTTTCTTATAATTCTTTGAATTTAGATCAAAGAGAATTAAATATAAATGGATAAAAAGGATATAGTAAAAGCTCAAAATTATTTACTGAAATCTTCATATCCAATAGTTTTATCAGGTGCAGGAATATCAGCAGATAGTGGTATTCCTACTTTTAGATCAGATTCTAAGTTGAATAATAATTTTACTAAACCAATATATTTTGGGCATTATAAATATTTTATGAAAAATCCAAAAAAATGGTGGGAAGATCAATTAGATTTTAATAGTAATCCAGGCAGGACAAAATTTAGACATGCTGTAGAAAACGCAAAACCTAACAAAGGTCATTATGCTCTTACAAAAATGCAGAAAAATAATAATGTAAAAAACATTATTACCCAAAATGTTGATGAATTACATACTAGATCGGGGAGTAAAAATGTACTAGAAATTCATGGCAGTAGATATAAGTGCAGATGTATAAAATGTGGTTTATGTTTTCCAAGAGAGTCAATCAGTTTTAAAATTTTACCTCCTACATGCGAATGTGGCGGTATTATTAAATATGATACCGTTTTATTTGGAGAGCCAATTCCAAAAAAAATATTAGAGGATTGTGTAAAGATAATTAATAAAGCAGATCTAATTTTAGTGACAGGAACATCAACTCTTGTAAATCCTGCAGCTTCTTTCCCTGTACATATAAAAAAGAATGGTGGTATTATTATTGAGGCAAATACAATGCCTACTCCTATTAGTAAAATTGCTGATGTAGTACTAAGAGGATCAACTTCTGAAACTTTGCCAGCATTATCTGATTTTAACAATATGAATTGATTATGAAAAAAACTAAATCAAAGATTTTTTATGGTTGGTATATAGTTATTGCGGGCAGTTTGGCAATGGCCCTTTCTTCAGGCATTAATTATCATGGATTTGGTAATTTGTTTTTACCTTTATCAAAAGAATTTGGATGGAGCAGGACCAGAATTTCGACAGTGTTTTCACTTGCGAGATTAGAAAATGGAATTTTAGGCCCTATAGATGGTTATTTAATTGATAAATTTGGTCCCAGGATTGTGATTTTAGTAGGTGTTCCAATAATGAGTGTAGGTTATATTTTACTTTCTAAAGTCGATAGCTTTTTATCTTTTTCTTTAGTTTATATATTAGGTGTTACAGTAGGTTCCGGTACCCTTCATACTCCTATACAAACAGCAGTTGCAAATTGGTTTAATAAAAAGAGAGGCTTAGCATTTGGAGTTATGTGGTCTGGCGTAGGTATCGGAGGTTTGCTTGTTCCTTTTTATGGGTGGTTAATACAAGCTTATGGATGGAGAGATACTTCAATTATTATAGGTTTTGTGATTTTATTAGTTGGGGTACCATGCGGAATGTTAATGAGGCATAATCCATATCAATACGGGGATTATCCTGATGGGATGAAACCATCAAATGATACAGAAGAAGACTTAATACATCATGATGATGAAAGTTATACAGTTAAGGAAGCTTTAAGTACATCAAGTTTTTGGCTGTTGACCATGGCAACAGGTTTAAGGATATTAGTTACAAGTGGTGTAAGTTTACATTTAGTACCATTTTTTGTTGATTTAGGTATTTCCCCAGTTGCAGCTGCAGGATTTGCCGGTTCAGTGGGTATTATGAGTATTCCAGGAAGGTTTGGCTTAAGCACCATCGGAGATTATATTAATAAAAGATATATATTAGTTATATGCATGCTTTGTTTATCTTTAGGCGTATTTTTACTGTCTATAATGGATAGTTTGACAGGAGTGATTTTGGCATTAATTTTATACTCTTCTTCACAAGGAGGAAGCGCTGTTATCCCCAATGCTTTAATGGCAGATTATTTTGGCATAAAACATTACGGTACAATCATGGGATTTAGAAGTATTTTAGTTACTTTTGGAGTTATTGCAGGCCCAATTATCTCTGGAGCTACTTTTGATAATTATGGTAGTTACAAATTTGCATTTATGTTTTTTGCTTTTATCAATTTAATAGCATTTGTTATGGTGATTTTTTCATTACCACCTAAAAGAAAAATTAATGTTTAAAATGTCGTGTACCAGTAAATATCATTGAAATATTTAATTTGTTTGCAAGATCAATAACTTCAGGATCTCTAATCGAGCCCCCTGGTTGAATAATTGATTTCACACCAATTGAGTCTGCTAACTGAACATTGTCTGCAAATGGGAAAAAAGCATCCGATGCTAGTACGCTATTATTTGATTTCCCTCCTGCTACTTTTGATGCTATTTCTATACTATTAATTCTATTTGGCTGCCCTGTTCCTAATCCTATTATAGATTGATTTTTTACTAGAATTATTCCATTAGATTTGACATGCCTGATTGCCTTCCATGCAAATTTAAGATCTGTAAATTCGTGTTTGCCAGGCTTGGTTTTTGTTACTATTTCCCAATCACTTTCTAAATCCTCTTTAATGTCTGTATTTTGTATAATATAACCTCCTGCAAATGTTTTTAATTCAAATTCAGGATTAAGATATTTTGTGCCTTTCATAGAAATAATTCTTAAATCTTTTCTTTTTTGTAATCTAAGTAAAGCATTTTCTGAAAAATCAGGAGCTATAATTAATTCAAAAAATATTCCTTTCATTTTTTTTACAGTGTTTTCCTCAACCATATTATTGAATGCTACTATTCCTCCATATGCAGACACTTGATCACCATCAAATGCTTTTTGAAATGCATCTGACTGAAAAGACCCGGAAGCAAGTCCGCAAGGATTTGCATGTTTGACAATTACACAGGAGTTAGCATTGAAATCATTTACTATTTGCCAAGCAGTATTTCCATCAATAATATTATTGAATGACATTTCTTTTCCATGGATTTGAATTCCGTTAATTATTCCTGAACCTAGTTTTGCAGATTTATATAAATTTGCTTCTTGATGCGGGTTTTCTCCATAACGAAGTTTTTTAATTAATTTGCCATCAAGAGGAAAGCTCCTGCCTTTATCAGGGTTTAAATATGAATGTATAATAGAGTCATATTTAGATACATGTTCAAATGCTTCTGCAGCTAGTATTTTTCTTTCTTCTATTGAACATAAATCTTGAATAGAGATGTTTTTCTTTTTAGTTGATGCAGTTATTTTTGTTATTAATTCATATTTATTTGGATTAACTAATACTGCAACTGATTCATAATTTTTCGCTGCAGCTCTTATTAAGGTCGGACCTCCGATATCTATCATTTCAATTATTTGTTCATGTGTATTTTCAGAGTTTAATAATGTTTCCTCAAATGGGTAAAGATTGACGATGACCATATCAATAAATAATCCAGATATATTATTTATCTCATCCAGATGCTTTTTGTTATTTCTTTTAGCTAATATTCCTCCATGAATTAAAGGATGAAGGGTTTTTACCCGGCCATCTAATATTTCAGGACTATTTGTTATTTGAGATACTTTTGAGAGGTTTTTTACTTTGATATTTTTCAGATAATTGTATGTTCCTCCCGTTGAAATTATATTGCAGTTTAAATTGTCTAAAAATCTAGCTATTTTATCTAAATTTGATTTGTCAGACACACTTATTAATACATTCATGATTAAAATTAATTTATAATAACTTTTGATTTAAGATTTTGATTTTCTTTTAAGTAACCAATAATTGTTGCATTTTTGTTTTCAGAAAGAATTTTTTTAGAATTATCTTTTGTTGAAACAACGACTAAACCAATTCCCATATTAAAGACATTAAACATTTCTTGATCTGATATTTTTCCGTATTTTTGAATAAGGTTAAAAATAGGGTTAATTTCCCAAGATCCATAATTAATAATTGCATCTAGATTTTCATTAATTACTCTTGGAATATTTTCAATAAATCCGCCACCTGTAATGTGTGCAGAGATTTTCATATAATTTTGTATTTTTTTAATTAAAGGGAAATAACTTATATGAGGTTTTGATAATTCTTCTCCTAAAGTAGAGTTTAATTCATCAAAGTGCTCATATAATATTTGTTTGTTTTTTTCTATTTTAAATACCTTTCTTACTAAAGAATAACCATTAGTATGTATTCCGTTAGATGGAATTCCAATTAACAAATCTCCACTTTTGGTATTTGATTTATTTTTTATTTTATTTTTTTCTGAAATTCCAACAATAAATCCAGCCAGATCAAATTTACCTTCCGTATAAACTTCTGCCATTTGAGCTGTTTCTCCACCTACTAATTTACAATTATTTTCCTCACAAGCTTTCACAATACCTTGAATTATTGACAATATGTTTTCTTCGTTTATTTTTTCTACCGCAATATAATCTAAAAAAAATAAAGGATATGCTCCTATGCAAACAATATCGTTTACTGAAAGGTTAACTAAATCTTGCCCAAGTAAGTTATATTTGTTAAGTTCTGAGTATACTAATAGTTTACTTCCAACACCATCTGTACTAGAAATTAATACGGGGTTTTTATAATCTTTGATTTCAAATAAACCACCAAAGTTACCAATGTTATGTTCTTTTTGATGCTTTGATAAAAGAGATTTCATGTTTTCTTTTAAGTTTGCAGCCTTGTTTAAATCTACTCCGGATTTTAAATAATTAAGGGTATTTTCTGAATCCATATAATTAGTTTTCCAGGGCGAATTTATTCATTTCTAATTGAACAGGTATAGGGTATTTTCCGGTAAAACAAGCATCACAATATTTATTTTTCGGTTTCGGAACAGATTCCATCAAACCTTCTATTGAAAGATATCCTAATGAATCAGCTTTAACAAAGTTTTGAATGTCTTCTAGTGATCTATTTGCTGCTAAGAGTTCGTTTTTTGTGGCCATATCTACTCCAAAATGACATGGCCATTTTATAGGAGGAGCACATATTCTAAGGTGAATTTTTTTAGCTCCAGCTTTTCTTAACAGATCCACAACAAAAGGAGTTGTTGTTCCTCTTACTATACTATCGTCAACTACAATTATTGATTTACCATGTATGATTTCTTTTAAAGGATTTAATTTTCTTCTGACTCCGATATCTCTTAATCGTTGATCGGGTAATATAAATGTCCTTCCTACATATCTGTTTTTCACTAATCCTTCTGTGAATGTTATACCTGATTCTTCAGAATATCCCACAGCAGCAGCAGTTGCTGAATCAGGTACACCAATTACAAGATCAGCATCTACTGGATGTTCAATAGCTAATTGCGCTCCCATTTTTTTTCTAGTCAAGTATACTAATTGATCATCAAGAATACTGTCAGGCCTGGCGAAGTATATATTTTCAAATACACATGCTGCTAATTTCTTGGTTTCTTTTTGATAGATTGTTTTGTATTCATTTTGTGTTATAAAAACAGCTTCACCTGCTTCTAATTCTCTAATATATTCCCCACCTATATGGTCTATTGCACATGATTCAGATGCAAGAACATATCCGTTATCAATTTTACCTAAACATAGTGGTCTAACACCTAGCGGGTCTCTGATTCCAATAACTCCTGTATCAGTTAAAACTGTTAGAGAATATGCGCCCTGCAATCTATTCATCATATAATTAATTTTCTCTTCCCATTCTTTTCCGGGAGCATTAGCTAGAAGTTGAAGTATCACTTCCGAATCGCTTGATGTTTTAAATTCACACCCCCATTCTTTAAGTTCATCTCTTATTTGTTTTGCATTTATTACGTTGCCATTGTGAGATAAAGCTATTTCTGTATTTTCTAACATACAGCTAATTGGTTGAGCATTTTCTATTTTAGTTGAACCAGTAGTTGAATATCTTGTATGACCTATAGAGAAAGACCCATGAAGGTTTTCTATATCTGATTCATCTAAAGCTTGGGATATTAACCCCATGCCAGTTTTGATCTGAATTTTATCATTATATGTTGCTAATCCTGCACTTTCTTGGCCTCTATGCTGAATAGCGTAAAGGGCAAAAAAAGCAAGCCTTGAAGCATCAACATTTGTTGAAATGCCAACAACTCCACATTCTTCTTTTGGGTAATCTGACATTTATTCCACCTACAACAAAATTGATTATATAGCTTGGTTGCTATCTCTTCAATGTTAATAATCAATTAATCAATCATTGATTAATTGATTATTGGTTGGGATATTATCCATAAGCTAAGTGCAGTGTAAAAAACCATTAAAATTAAAAAAGGTAATTGACTTTTAATAACTATTGAATTTTTGCTGAATATTTCTTTAGCTTTAATATGAGCTATTATGACTGAGAAAATATGACCTAGTACAATAGTAACCACTGAAGAATACCATGCTGTTTTAGCATTTATTATTCCAATATTCAAAGAATAATTTGCTGTGCCAAAAATATTCCATCCATAGCCAAAAGGATCTGATATTAATGGAATTATCAATTGCCCTGTGACTAAAATGTATGAAATATAGTGTGCAATATGATAAGCAATAGCAATTGGAGTTAATGAAAATATTAATGTTGTAATTATAGTTTCTGGAGTTTTTTCTTTAGTAATAATAAATATTATCCAGCATATTACCCAAAGTAAAATAAAAAATAATGTAGGAATTACAATTATTCCTAATGATTCTGTTATCATTCGACCTAATCCTGGGATTAATAATATTTCAACTTTTGACCATAGTGAAGTTTCAGACAAACCATCAAATGAAATAGTTCCGAGAAGAATTATATGAAAAATTACAAAAGGTATATTAGGTGTTTTAAGCTTAGCTAAACCTAATACTGGAAGTCTTAAAGATATTTGCGATGTTTTTAAGTTCTGATTTTGTATTATATTGAAAATACCAAATGATCCCATAATATGATAATAAACGCTAAATACATCACCTCTTTCCAACCA
Organism: SAR202 cluster bacterium; assembly: GCA_009391605.1. Next base: position 6,229 of record VFGQ01000114.1, on the reverse strand, counting down.
TGTTTTACATCCAAATAAAAACATGAAAGTAATAGTTGCTAACGAATAAATAGTTATCAGTGTAGACAGTGTTAAAGGACTAGATCCATTACCTACATTTTCAAACCATGAAAATAATAGAAATGAAAAAATGATTGGCCATACATCTAATTTTTTTGGATATGTGAATAGTCCTGTATTAAGAAATTTTGGTTGTTTGATTACATTTTTTACTATAAAACTAAATATTATTTTAATAGGGTTTAAAATTTTCCAAAAATTTCCAATTATTGGAGTAATCATTCCAAATCCAACCCACCATATAATCCATATCATAGGGGCTGAAAAATTTTCTATTGGATTATTTGAACCTATAAATCCAGTAAGGATTATTAATATGAATATAAATACTGAAGTAGCTTTAATAAATGGTTTGATTATTTTAAATGGAATATTATTTAATGTATTTTGATTTAAAATTATTGGGGATTTAAACCCATTTGCTTTTACTTTTTGATTATAAAAAAGTAATAATAATAGAAATGAAAAAATTATTGTTAAACTTGCTCCAATTAAGAAAAAAGTGAGAGGTATTGGCAGATCATATCTTTCACCAAAACCATGCGCATATATATTTTTTGGTGTTAATATCCAGAAGAAAGATATTATAGAAATGATGATAAAAACTAAATTTTTCATCATTTAGGGTTAACTAGTAGTTTGCCAACTATAGTTTCTTTGTTGTTTTCTTCTTGTGTATCATGATTGTCATGTTCATCTTCATGGCTTCCGGGGGGAGGTCCACTGATAATTTTAATTTTATCATGTGAATTATTTTCCCATGTAATATTAGAGCCGGATGCTACCATTACATTAGATGGATTAAATCTATTGTTTTCATAATATATAGTTACATTCTTTGCATCACCTTGTTCCATTACCATTATTTCTCCTGTTAATGTATGCGACATATGATCGTGAAATTTAATAATTTTACCCGAGAATTCTTGTGAAATATTATATACAAATGATTCTCCTTTCATAATCATATCAGATTCAAAAAGAACCCCATGTTTATCTATATTAGATGAATGTTCTAAGTGATTTTTTTCGTGGTGAAATGCAATAGGAAAACTTCCTGTTGCATTTAAATTTATTGTTATTTTTGACACTTTATTTTTTGAAATTTTTGCTTTTATATTGTAGCCATGGATATGTAATGTTCCTTCAACATCGCTAGTGATATTTAAATTGATCTCAGATTTTTCTACTACATTTATGTTATTAGGGGTTAATTTCATATTTTGAAAACTTATCTTTAACTCTTCTACAGTGAATTTTTCGTTATTTGATGAGCATCCATATAGTAAAAAAGTTAATAGCAATATAATAGATGGAATTTTGAATATTTTAATTCCCATTTTTTATTTCTCGTAATTTTTTATATTTTCTTATAAAGATTAGTATTGGAATAAATATGAATAAAAATACTATAAATATAATCAAAGAGTTTAAAATATTAGTAGATTCTTTTACATCTATTTTTTCCAATATTTCAGTTTTACCAATATGAGATTCTATAGTAATTTTAATTTCATGAATACCGGTATTTTTTAAAATAGTGTCGTATTCATGAAAAAGTGGTGAATTTAGTGATTTTTTTGCTGAATTTTTTTCGCTAAAATCAGGTCCATTTATATTGATTATAACTTTTGCATTTATATACTCCATATTTGAAGAATTTTGAACAGAAGCGGCAATATGAAGTGGTCCTATCGATGGATATTCGGGGAAAAATCCATAATTTATTAGATGATTTTCATCATTTAGTGTTTTGTATTTTTCTATTCTTCCATTACCTTCTACTAAATTTGGTAATATCAAAAATATAGATAGCAAAAAAGCAAATAAATATATAGTGTGAAATGTTCTTTTATACATTTTATTTATAAAGACATGCTTTGCATAATGGTATCAATGTCTTTGTCGCCTCTGCCACTTAGACATATAACAACTATATCTGTAGAGTTTAGTTTAGGAGCAAGGTTTTCAAGGTGAGCAAGTGCGTGAGCAGGTTCTAGTGCTGGGATAATTCCTTCTAGTTTGGAAGTTAATGCTAGAGCTTTTAAAGCTTCATCATCTGTAGCAGCAACGTATTCTGCTCTCTCTATGTCTTTTAAATAACTGTGTTCAGGCCCAACACCAGGGTAATCTAATCCTGCTGATATACTATGAGTTTCAATTATTTGCCCATCCTCATCTTGGATTATATATGTTTTTGTTCCATGAAGAATTCCAATTTCACCTTTAACAAGTGTAGCTGAATGTTGATCTGTATCTATTCCTTTTCCACCAGCTTCAATTCCTATCAAATTAACTTCTTTATCTTCTATAAATGGATAGAATAATCCTATTGCATTGCTTCCCCCTCCTACACAGGCAAGTAAATAATCAGGTAATCTGTTTTCAATTTCTAATATTTCTTTTTTTGTTTCTTTCCCTATTATTGATTGAAAGTCTCTTACCATCGTAGGATAAGGGTGTGGTCCTATAACACTTCCTATCAAATAATAACTATCTGTTACATTGGTTACCCAATCTCTCATTGCTTCATTAATAGCATCTTTTAGTGTTTTACTTCCTGTGCTTACACTTACTACTTCTGCCCCTAATAATTTCATTCTGTAGACATTTAGAGCTTGTCTTCTAATATCCTCTTCACCCATGTAAACTATACAATTTAAATCTAATCTCGCACATATTGCAGCTGTGGCAACTCCATGTTGTCCCGCACCTGTTTCAGCTATTATTCTTTGTTTTCCCATTTGTTTGGCCAACAATCCTTGTCCAACTGCATTATTTATTTTATGCGCTCCAAGATGAGCTAAATCTTCACGTTTAAAGTATATTTTTGGGCCTTTATAATGTTCAGATAGATTTTTTGCAAAATACAAGGGTGTTGGCCTTCCAACAAATTCTTTCAGGAGATTTTTAAATGAATTTTGAAATGATTCTGATTTAGAGATTTTAGAATATTCATTTTCTAATTCTTCTACGGCAAAAGATAAAGTTTCAGGTATAAATTTGCCCCCAAATTCTCCAAATTGTCCGCTTGTATTTTCTTCAAAAATATTCAATTTAATTTTTTGTATATTTGCTAATAGCATTAACTGATAAAAATATTATTATAGATGAGAAAAGGGTTAGAATACCAATAAATATTGCTGCATCCATAAAAAATACTTCTTCAAATATTTTAATTAAATAATCTGTTCTTGGATCTAAAATCCATAAATTGTTGTCAAAACTTATTATATGAAAAAAATAAAAAATCCATCTAAAGCTTAATGCTATTAATATAAGAATGGAAATTAAAATTGAAACAGAATATATAAAATATGATTTGGCAATAATGTGAATTGAATTTAATTTTTTTTCTTTTGATAATGTGATTTTCATTAGTAATATTATTAAAATTATAGCCCATAAAAGATAATTGAAAAATATGATATTTTGTATCAGGTTTTTTACATCGATCATATGATGGATTTCTTTCGAATTAAATAATTGTTTTTTAATGCCATTGATATATATAGTCATGTTTATTTTTTTATCAGATTCTTCGTGAAAGAAATCTTGTATATTATCAATAACAAGGGAAAGATCACTTTTTTCAATTCCTGTTTTTAAAGCTGTATTATTTTTATTAAATTCAAATTCGTAAAAAGAATCTGTATTTATTATTAGTATTGCGTTAGATAAAAGTATAGCCAGGAATAAAGTGGTATTAAAAAGAATTTTTTGAATAAGAGAAAACATTTTAATTGTTTTTTAATATATTATTATGAAGACATTTTTTAGTATATCAATTATTTGCTAACGTTAAATCAGGAGTAGTTATGAATTTTCCGGATATTCCCCCAACTTTAGAAGGTATAAGTGATTTAATTAATTTATTAAGAGGCCCAAATGGATGTCCGTGGGATAAAAAGCAAACAGCAAATAGCCTTACTGGGCACTTGATAGAAGAATGTTATGAACTGGTTGAAGCTATAGAAAAAAAAGATTATAACAATATAAATGAAGAAATAGGTGATGTTATATTGAATGTTGTATATCAGATTATTTTCCTCAAAGAAGTTTTAGATATAGATGAGCAAAGCATCATTAAAGATTTATATGCAAAAATTAAAATTCGGCACCCGCATGTTTTTTCTGATATTAATTTAAAAAATGCTGCAGATGTGGAACAAAATTGGGAAAAAATTAAAGATGATTCAAATGTGAATTTGGCAAATAATAAAGATATCCCCAAATATTTACCTTCATTAAGTTTAGCTTTGAAATTACAGAAGAAAATGCCTCCACAAGATATAAATCAATCATATGATTTGATAGACAGTTTATTGAGCAATAAAGATAGTTTGGATTCTGAATCTCTTGGAAAATTATTGTTTGCGATCGTAAGTATTGCCAAAATTAAAAATATTGATCCTGAAAAAAGTTTAAGAATGCATAATAATTATATAAATAAAAATTGATTTTTGGATGAATAATGACAAGCAATATTTCACAGAGTAAAATCAGAATCTTATTTATGGGAACAGGAGTATATGGGTCGTTGGTTTTTAATGAATTGGATACAAATTTTTTTGATATCATCGGAGTAGTGACAAAGTCTCAAAACAGAATTTCAAGAAATCCGAATTTAAATAATGAATTGAATATACAATCAAATAAAAACTTTGATATTTATAGAATAAATAAATTTACTGATGAAATGAACTTAAAATTAATACAATTGAACCCTTCAATAATAATTGTTGCTTCTTTTGGATTAATTTTGCCCGATTATATACTTCAGATTCCTACATTAGGTGTTATAAATATTCATCCTTCACTATTGCCAAAATTAAGAGGCCCATCACCAATTTCTTCTGCCATTATAGAAGGGATGGAAAGAACAGGGGTTTCAATTATAAAAATGGTAAAAGAATTAGATGCAGGCCCTATACTTTTTCAAGAGGAATTTGAAATTGACGAAAATTATAATGCTGAGCAGTTAGGTTTAGCACTATTTAATGTGGCTGCAAAAAATTTAAACCAAACAGTAAAAAAAATTGTAGATAAATCTATAACAGGAATTTCACAAGATCATTCTTTGGCTACTTATACAAAAATGGTTAAGAAAGATGATGGATTAATTAATTGGACAGAGTCAGGGGAATTGATAATTAGAAAATTAAAAGCTTATTCAGTATGGCCAGGAGTATATACCCATTGGAATAATAAAAGATTAATAATAAAAGAAGCTGAATTTCAAAAGAAAGAAAACACTGGATTTCAAAAAAATGGCCAAATTATTGGATTAAATAACCATTGCATAACTGTAAAAACATTAGATGGATTTATACATATTAAATCTTTACAGTTAGAGGGTAGCAAGATTATGGATGCAACATCTTTTGTACATGGCAGGCCTGCATTTATAAATAGCAATTTAAATTAAGCTTTTAAACTGATCCGTCTATATCAACATCAAGTACAGTGGTAATATCAGAATTTAAAGATTCTGATACATGTTTTTTTATTAAATTAGGATCGGATATTTTAATACCATTTAAACCAAAAGTATTTGCTAATTCAGCAAAATTGAATGAAGGATTAAAATCCATTGCAAAATATTTGGAATCAGGGTTGTTGTCCTTTAAAATTTCTTTTTTGTAAATTTGCATATTTGTTTTTAATACTCTATAAGATTTGTTATTACAAATAATATATATAACAGGAATTTTACTATTAGCTGCAGTCCATAGAGCCTGCATAGTCATCATTGCACTGCCATCACCTATAATTCCTATTACATTTTTATCTGGATTAGCTAATTTAACTCCCATGGTTGCGCCCATACCCCATCCTATTGCTCCGCCACGTTCACCATATAATTTTTTTGGTTTAAAATTATTTGTGGCCATTAAGGCCTGTCTTGAAGACACTGAATCATCAATAATAATCACATCTTCAGGTAATACTTCTGAGAGTTCTGAAAACAATCTATAAGAGCTCATTGGATTGTCATTAAATTTATTTTGAGTAGTTTGTTTATTCGCAGAAGATATCTTTTCTGATTCTTTGTATATATCATTTTTTCTTAGAGATATCTTTTCTCTTACTTCTCCGTCAATTTTACTATTTATATTATCAATTAGAGATTCCAATGCAGTATTTGGACTAGAAAGTATCCCTAGGT
>VFGQ01000078.1 GCA_009391605.1 SAR202 cluster bacterium | reverse complement strand
TTTTTGCCTCATTTAAGCACCATTCAATAGCTTGTTTTGGAAAATCATCATCAAATTTTTTTCTAGAAAATCTTTCCTCTTCTACTGCAGCAACCACATGACCATCTTTTAGTAATGCTGCAGCAGAATCATGATAGTAGCATGATATTCCTAAATAATATCAAATGTTTATAGAGAATTTGGTAGTGCAGGTTCGACCCCCGCCGCTTCCACAATCCCTTCCTTTATAGTGTTAAAATTGTTTAATAATTTATACACTCTTGTCAACAAACCTCAATACTTGACAAATTTTTAATTTTGAAATAATCTTATCGACCCTAGGATAAAATAATAATTTTTGTTTTATCATTATTTGAAAAACCTCTAATTGCTTGGATGCCATGAAAAATAAAAAAAACTTTAAGTATTTAATACTAATTAGTGTTTTGTCGTTTTCTGTTTTAATGACAAATTTTATCTTTGCCGCTGAATTTTCTTGGAAATTTAATAATGGACTCCCTGAAACAAGAAATGAATCGAAAGAATTGGATAGATTTGCAGCCGATGTAAAAAAAGCAACCAATGGAGGTCTAGATATAAAGGTATACCATGGAGGATCACTAGGACTCAAAAATAATGATGTACTAAGATGGTTACCCACTGGAGCAGCTGAAATGGGTCTTGTCTGGGCCAATTATCTTGGAAGAGATGCCCCAGCCTTGAACGCTGTATACATTCAGGGATCAGTTGGTTCATCTGAAGAGCACATCAAAGCAATTCCTGTTTTAAAAGAAATTTATTCTTCAGAATTAAAGAAATGGGGAATTGTACCTTCTGGTTTTATGGGACTTCCTATTTTATACGCATCAATATTTTGTAAAGGTGAAACAGTTAATACCATTGATAAACTTAAGACAAAAAAATTAAGGGTGTGGAGTAAAGATATGGTTGATACATTTAAGAAATTAGGTGTATCAGCACAAATTATTGGACAAACAGAAATGTATGTTGCCTTAAAAACGGGTGTAGTTGATTGTGCTGTATATCCTGCACTTTATGCCAAAACCGTATCTTTACAGGAAGTTACAAATTCTGCATCATATCTTTATCCTATAGCTGGTCTTCCTTATGTATTAGGTGCTTCAGAACGTAAATGGGCAAAACTTCCTCAATCATATAAAAACGCTGTAAAGGATGCCGCTGATCAACTTTTTCAACGTTCAACTGATTATTCAGATGATGAAGCAAATGAAATGAACGCTAGAAGAAACCTTGAAAGTGAAGGAGTAGATTGGTTAACTGATTTTTCTCCTTCAGATCAAAGGGCTTTTCTAGATGCTGCAGCTGAGACTTGGAAAGAAGCGGCTAATGAAGCTGGTGGAGAGGCTCCAAATAATCGTTCTAAAATACTCAAAGCTATAGGTAGATAAAAACCTCTTACTTATATTTCTTTTAATGGGAGTATCAATAGGTCTGGTACTCCCTAAGCTCTCTAAATTTAATGTCAACAAGTAGAATCTTCGAGAAGCTTCTTCGAAGTTTGCTAATTCTATCTTCTTTAGCAGGCTTTGGAATGGTATTAATCGTATTATTAAGTGTATTTCAAAGGTATGTTTTAAAGTCTCCACTATCTTTTTCAGAGGAACTTGTTGGCTTATTATTATGTTCAATGCTTTTTTTATCCCTTCCTTATATTTCTAATTCTGAAAAACATGTAAAAATTAATTTGGTCGTTAATCTACTTTCAGATAAAGCAAAATTATTTGCATCAATTCTTTCATCTCTAGTTATGATCACTTTTTGTTTCTGGATGTTAGTTGAAACCATTCCTTGGATGGATTTTGCAATTAGACTTAATCTAAAGACTGAAAATTCTAGATTAATTTTATATCCATGGATGGCAGTAATACCTTTAGCTTTACTGATAAACATTTTTATTTCATTAAAAAAAATTTATAAAATCTATAGTTAAATCTATAGTATGTTTTGGACTACTCTCCTTTCTTTCTTAATCCTTACTGCTTCTACTGGAACTGCATTGGGTGCTGCACTTGGATTAACTGGTTTAATTATTCTTCATTTTTTTGCTGAAGGTGCTACTTCCCTAGCTTTAAATGCTGTATGGAATGTACTTAACGAATTTACCCTTAGTGCAATACCGTTATTTATTATAATAGGAGAAATTTTATTAGAATCTGGAGTAAGCCAAAAAATTTATAGCTCTTTGTCAGGTATTTTTAGACATATCCCTGGTGGTTTACTACACACTAATATTGCAGTATGTACTGTTTTTGGTGCAATTAGTGGGTCATCTCTTTCTACAGCAGCAGCAGTAGGATCAGTTGCCTATCCAGAAATGTCGAAAAGAAATTATAATGAGCCAATGGTAGTAGGAAGTCTTGCTGGAGGAGGTACTTTGGGTTTGTTAATCCCACCCAGTTTATCGCTTTTGATATATGGAGCTCTGACTGAAACATCTATCGGAAAACTTTTTATGGGTGGAATATTACCTGGGATTTTAATGGCAATTCTTTTTATGCTCTATATCTTTATTCGTTGCACAAAAAATCCAAAATTATGGAATTCAGATTCCTACAATGAAGAAAAATTAAGTTCATCAATTATTGATTTATTGAAAATATGGCCTATAGCATTCCTAATTATCGCTGTAATGGGATCAATAGTTTTAGGTATCGCAACTCCAACCGAAGCAGCTGGAGTAGGAGTAATCAGTTCTTTATTATTAGGTCTTTTTTGGGGTGACCTTTCTAAAGAAAAAATATTTAAATGTTTTTATAATTCAGCAATCACGTATGGTTCAATTGGTTTTGTTGTAGTAGGTGCAGTCATTCTAGCTCAATCAATAAGTATATTAGGAATACCACAAGAGCTTATTGAAGCAATTCAAAACATGGGCATGAGTAAGTATTACGTACTTACCCTAATTGTATTGATTTATCTGATACTAGGATGTCTTTTTGATGGATTATCCTTAATGGTCATGACTCTTCCAATTGTATTTCCCTTAATGACAAACTTAGGGTTTGACCCAGTATGGTTAGGTATCATTATAACAATAATGATTGAAATTGGACAAATAACTCCTCCAGTTGGTTTGAATTTATCAGTTTTGGTAGCTGTTACAGATAATAAAGTAGGGCTAGGTGAAACTGCTATTGCTACAAGTCCTTATTGGATTTTACTTTTATTTGGTATATTAATTGTTACAATATTCCCTTCAATAGTATTGTATATGCCGAATTATTTAATGTAGGGAAGAAGAAACTATAAAGCATTTTCAGGAATTTCCTCACCATTTAATTTTAAATTATATATCATTTCCGATTTTAAAGAATCAGAAACAGCGCAATATTTTTTATGCCCGAATCTAATCGCTTTCCAAAAACGTTGAGCATCGATTTCCCCTTCAACTATAAATGTGGTTTTTATCTTAATAAAAGATGTAGGCATTTCTTCACGCCTTAAACCTTCAGTTTGAATATCTATTTTACTTATATTTTCAAGATTCTTTCCAAGTAGCATTGTTACATCAATACCTATACAACCAGCAACACCAACTAAAATTAATTCCATTGGTGTTAAGCCTTGTCCATCTCCACCATAATTTTCAGTCGCATCCATTTTAACCTCAAATCCTGATGGACATTTAGACAAAAAAGTTCTTTTTCCACCCCAGCTTGTATTAACAACCATAAATCCTTTAATTAATTTTTTATAAAAATAATTAACAAACTGCTAAGTCAGCAATATATTATTATATCCCAAAGAAAAAATCACTACACGCACGCGTGAGGGGAATTTTTAAAATCAGCTCTCCTAGGACGATCATTTGTTGGTATTTTTAGCTAGGCATGAATTTTATTCAAAGATTATATGTAAATATGG
>VFGQ01000088.1 GCA_009391605.1 SAR202 cluster bacterium | reverse complement strand
GCACTACACCCAATAATCATAATTAATACAATCAAACCCAAAAAAATATCTCTCATGAATTAATCCTTTAGAAAACATTTAATGAAAATTGTCGCTAACAATTATATCACCTTGTAAATAATTATTCATTTTTAAGCACATCTCTTTTCAATCTAGATGTTAATTGTTTATAAAAATCCGATGGGTTTTTTAACCTTATAAATCTTGTTACATGTTTGCTTATCTCAACATTTATTTTATCTTTTTCCCCAAGTACTACTTCATCAAAACCATCAGCACTTACTACAGCTTTATTTGGGCTTGCAATATTAATAGAAATTTTAGAATGATCAGGGACAATGACTCCTACATCTAAGCTCATATGAGGAGCAATAGGTTGAATTAACATCAATTTCTGCTCAGGCGTTATAATTGAGCCTCCGGCAGCTAAGGAATAGCCAGTACTTCCTGAAGGTGAAGATATTATAATCCCATCTGCTCTATATTCTGCCATCAATTCAGAATCAACATAAACATCTATATCCATTAGACGTGAAACCGATTGATGCCCTAAAACAATATCATTCAATGCATTTAATTCAAATTTCTGATTATTAGATATTCCAGTAGCTTTAAGCATAAGTCTCTTTTCAATTCTAAATTTATTAATATCTTTCAATACTTCATCTAGTATTTTCAAAGAATCAGAATAAGGAATTTCAGTCATAAATCCTACTCTGCCTAAATTTATTCCCAAAATAGGGATTTCAAAACTACTAATAGATCTCGCAACTCTTAAGATAGTCCCATCACCTCCAAGGGTAATAACTAATTGAGTATCTTTAAATTTAGATCTATAAGTATCTATATCATCTACATCAGATACCCATACATCATGGTCCATTGAAATCTTATCTGCTATTTTGCTTGCAAGGTCTAATGATTTTTCTATCCTAGCTTTTGAAATTATACCTATTAACATAATTTATTTAGTTTCAAATTAATTAATTACTGAATTTATAGCATCATAACAGAAATCAAAAATTGGATCAGGATACACTCCAAAAATAATAATAGATATCAGAAGTAATATAGCCAATTTAGAAACTTTTATTACTTGTAGTTGAGCATTAAAAGAAGACTTATTTTTTTCCAAATACAAAACTTTAATAATTCTAAGGTAATAATAAGCTGAAATAACAGTATTTATCAAACCAAATATAACTAACCAAGTAAATCCTGAATTAATCCCAGAACTAAATAAAAATAGTTTTGTTATAAATCCTAAAGTTGGCGGTATTCCAATAAGGGACAACATAGAAGCTGAGAGAACAAAAGAATTCCAAATATCGATTCTTCCTAATCCCTTAAATTGTTTAAAATTATATGAATCTAAATTTTGTTTAATTGCACCCATGGAATAAAATGCTGCTAGATTTGTGAACATATAACCAAAAATATACGCAACCATGACAGAAGAATTATATACAGCGTCATTTATTTGTGTCGAACTTAATATAGCAACAAACCCTATTAAAATATAACCTGCCTGTGCGATAGAACTATATGCCAACATTCTTTTCAAGCTATTCTGTTTAATTGCTAAAATATTCCCTACAAACATGCTGAAAACACTTAAGACAGCAATAGACAAACTAATATCTGGCCAATTTAAAACAGAATGCCATGAAGGGTCTGAAACATCTGCAATGTCAAAAATACTTAAAACAATTCTAAGTAAAATTGCAATACCTGCAGATTTACTTGCAACTGACAAAAACATCGTAATAGGGGTAGGAGCACCTTCATATACATCTGGAATCCAATAATGGAAAGGGAAAACACCTAATTTAAACAATAAACCTATAAAAATAAATATCACAGATATGAGAATAATAATATTTGAAATACTCAAAGAAGAAACAGAGACAAATAAATCTGAAGGAAAATTCACATGAGCATGAGAAATACTTTGAAATATAGTTCCATAATGAATACTAATCTCAGGATTCTCACTAGATATAAATGTAGTTCCAGTTAAAGCATAAATATATACAACACCTAATAAAAAGAAACTTGTACTTACTGCACTTAAAACTAAATATTTCAGCCCTGATTCTTTAGATAATTTACCTTTCCCTAAAGCAACTAATGCTATCAACGGCAATGTTGCAAGTTCTAAAGATACGTAAGCTGTTATCATTTCATTGGATCTGGCAAGTAACATCATGCCAGCCGTAGAATACATTAATAATCCATAAAATTCCGACTTAAAAGAAGTAATTTGGGATTGGTAGTATTTAGTCATATTTAAGCAAACAAATAATGCAATTAAGAATATAAGCGAAAACAAACTTTCCAAACTTCCTGCAACTAGAGTGCCCATAAATATACTTTCATAATTCATATTTTCATAAAAAACAAAAATAAGAATTAACTTAGTTATAATTGCAATAAAAGTTCCTAAAATAGCAGTATAATAAGAAATTTTATTGGATCTGGAAGTAACTCCATTAATGAGAATAATGGATCCTGTAAATAATATTATTAATTCAGGTAATATATTTATTATATCTTCTATATTAATTGGTGATAACATTCATTTATCCTGTTAATTTATAATTCCGTTAAGTCCAATATTTAATACATCAGTAATAAACTTTGGATAAATTCCTATAAATAAAATTGAGAACAGTAATATTATTACAGGGATTTTTTCTACAATATTTAAATCTGTAAGTTTAGTATAATCTTTATTAGAAGTCCCAAATATAACTCGTTGTAACATCCATAAAATATATCCGGCAGCTAACACAACACCAAAAACTGAAATGGAAGTAAGAATACTGTATTCAGCAAAGCCTCCCATAAAAACCATGATTTCAGCAATAAATCCACTTGTTCCTGGTAGGCCCAAAGAAGCCATTCCGCTAATTGCTAAAGCAACAGAGCTAAATTTAAAATTATTAGACAACCCACCTAATTCAGAAATTTCTCTAGTTTTACATCTTTCATATATTCCTCCCACTAAATAAAACAATAAGCCAGTAATCAAACCATGAGAAACCATTTGTAATGAAGCTCCACTAAGTCCTAGTTTTTGAGTGATCAAATCAGAGCTAGAAAAAGCACTTAATCCTATAAGTATGTAACCCATATGGCTTATGCTACTAAATGCAACCAAACGTTTTAAATCAGATTGCCGTAAAGTCATTAACGCCCCATAAATAACACTAATAACACCAAAAATACTAATTATCAAAGATAAATCACGTGCATCAGAAGACATCAAAGGATAACAAATTCTAATAATTCCATAACCGCCCATTTTCAAAAGTAATCCTGCTAATAGAACACTGGCGGCTGTGGGGGCATCTGTATG
>VFGQ01000117.1 GCA_009391605.1 SAR202 cluster bacterium | reverse complement strand
ATTTTGGAAATGAAACACCTACTGTACAAGGGATGAAAATGGAAAATGATTTATCATCAATTTTATTAAGTTCAAATGACCGTATACAGGCGATAAATTCATTTAAAAATAAAAAATCACATAGAAATTTTAAAGGGAAATAATTTGCCCTGGGAATATATTAAATATAATAAAAAAAATAATATTGCACATATCAAATTAGATAATTCTAGCAAAAAAAATTCTTTTAATTTAATCATGAGAGAAGAATTAAAAGAAGTAATTAATGCAATATCTGTTGATAATGATATTAAAGTTTTAATATTTTCATCAACTTCAGAAAATTTTTCTAGTGGAGCAGATTTATCTGAATTTAACACATTTCCAAGCATAGTAAAATCGAATCAAATAGCTAAATATAAAAATTTATGGATTGATTTATATCAATTTGAAAAACCAATTATTTCACTTACCAGAGGATGGGCTATTGGGGCAGGATTTGAATTATTAATGTTAAGTGATTTTGTTTTTGCCCATACTTCTTCTAAATTTTTTATGCCAGAAGTACAATGGAGTTTAATTCCTATTTCTGGAGGAACGCAAACTTTTGTTAATAAAATTAAAGATTTATATGTTAAAGAAATACTTTTATTTTCCGAAGAAATAAATTCAGATAAAGCATTAAAAATTGGCTTAGTTAATTGTATTTTTGAAGATTATTCTGAATTATTAAATCATGTTTTTAAATATGCAGAAAAAATTAGTTCAATTGATACTGCAAGATTGATTAAAATAAAAAAATTACTAAATTTTAGCACTGAAAAAAATATTTATTATGGAAAACGTCTTGAAGCAATTTATTCTAGATCTTTGTAAAAAGTAAAAATTAGAAAATATATGAATATTATAGATTTGTTGAACATAGCAGAAAGTATATGCCCAGATAGGAAAGCATTAATTTTTGATAATAATTCTGCCACATATTCAGAATTAAAATCTGAAATATATTGTTTGGCAAACTCATTGAGAGATTTAGGTATAAATAATGGTGATAGAGTATTTTACTTTCATACTAATACAGATAAATGGATTCATATTACTTTTGCCTGTTCATTGATTGGAGCAGTAATGGTACCTGTTAATTATCGTTCAACAAAAGAAGAATTGAATTTTATGATCAATGATAGTAAGCCTAAATTAATATTTACGGGAGCTAGATATCATGATTTAATAAACGAAACTATCAAATATGGTAATCATAATTTAATAAAAGTAATCACATTAGATAATACACTCGATAATGATTGGAAGACTTATAAAGATTTAATCTTTAATAATAAATTATTAGAATTTGAAAATGAAGATAGTAATGAAATTGCTTTATTAGTTTATACTGCCGGGACAACTGGTACTCCTAAGGCAGTAATATTAAAACATTCTAGTTTTTGTGAATTTGCTTATAATAATTTAGACCCGGCTGATATGGATTATAATGAATCAACATTATTATCTGTGCCTTTATATCACGTTGCTGGTATACAAACTGCTATTTCAGGGATTTATTCAGGGAGAACAACAGTAATTCAAGATCAATTTGAATCTTTAGATTGGATGAAATTAGTTCAAAATTATGAAATAAATAGAGTCATGTTAGTTCCTACAATGATAAAACAAATAATAGATAATGAAAATTTTGATAATTATAATTTCGGATCATTAAATGTTATTACATATGGTGCGGCACCTATGCCTATAAGCGTATTAGAAGAATCTATTAATAAATTTAAAGATGCTAAATTTATTAATGCTTTTGGACAAACTGAAACTGCTGCAACAATTACTGCCCTTGGTCCTGAAGATCATGACATTTCTGGGACAGAAGATGAAAAATCCCGGAAGTTAAAACGTCTAACCTCAATAGGAAAGCCTTTACTGGATATTGAAGTGAGAATTGTTGATGAAAATGGAAAAGAAGCGCCAGTTAATGGCGTAGGTGAAATAGTAGCAAAAGGTGAAAGAATTATGTCTGGATATTGGAATAATGCCAAGGCTACAATGAATGTTATTAAAAATGGATGGTTATATACTGGAGATTTGGGATATAGAGATGAAGATGGGTATATATATTTAGCAGGTCGTGCAAAAGATTTTATCAAAAGAGGCGGAGAAATGATTTCTCCTGAAGAGATTGAGCAGTTATTGTATAGACATCCTAATATTGAAGAAGTAGCTGTAATAGGCCTTCCTGATATTCAATGGGGAGAGATTGTAACAGCAGTGATTAAATGTAAAAAAGATAAATATTTAACTGATGATGAGATATTGGCTTTTTGTAATGATAAATTAGCTAGTTTTAAAAGACCAGAAAAAATTATATTCATTTCTGAACTTCCTCGTAATTCAATGGGGAAAATACTTAAAAAAGATCTTAGAGATAAATTTTCTGTTTAAATAATAGTTATTTCTTTAAAGCCTGTATAGGGCCATAGAATTTCAGGTATATTGATGTTCCCATCTTCATTTTGAAAGGATTCTAATATAGCTATAATAATCCTTGGTAAAGCTAAACCTGACCCATTTAAAGTATGTACATATTCTGTTTTTGATTTAGAGGTTCTTTTGTATTTTATATTTGCTCTTCTAGATTGAAAATCAGTGCAGTTAGAGATAGAACTTACTTCTAACCATTCTTTAGATCCTGGGGACCATACTTCAATGTCATATGTTTTATTAGAAACAAATCCCAAATCACCCGTACATAATAATTTTATTCTGTAAGTCAGTCCAAGATCTTTACATAATTTAGTACAAGTTTTTAACATAGATTCTAATGTTTCAGATGATTTTTCTGGTTCAACAAATTGGTATAATTCAACTTTTTCAAATTGATGAACCCTTTTAATACCTCTTGTGTCTTTTCCAGCTGCAGCTTTTTCATTTCTATAACAAGGTGTTTGGGCAACTATTTTGACAGGTAATTTTTCTGCATTTAATATTTCATTACTATATATGTTTGTTATTGGTACTTCTGCAGTTGGAATAAGCCATAATTTTGATTCACTATCTTTAAACATAGTATCTTTGAATTTAGGTAATTGTCCTGCTCCAAATTGAACTGATTCTTTAACAATATGTGGAACATAATATTCGTTGTAACCATTTTTTATATGAGTATCTAGCATCCAGTTAGATAGAGCTCTTTGTAATTGGGCTCCTTTGTTTTTTAGAATATAAAATCTTGACCCAGAAAGCTTAACTCCTCTTTGGAAATCAATTAAATTAAATTTTGAACCTATATCCCAATGTGGTAAAGGTTCAAAATTATTTTTTCCCACTGGGATTTCTTGAGTGAAAATAATTTTATTCGAATCTTCATCAGGCCCTATTGGTATATCTTCTGATGGTAAATTTGGAATAGATTGTAGTAAATTTTGTAAATTATTATTTGTGGTATCTAATTTTTTTTCGTATTCTTTGATCTTATCACCTAATCCTCGCATTTCTACAATAATTGATTCAGGTTTTTCTTTCATAGAACTTAATTCTTTAGAAGTTTTATTTCTTTTTGATCGGAAATTATCAGTTATTTCTATGAGTTTTCTTCTTTCAATATCCAGATCCATGATATTGTTCAGAGATGATATTTCAATATTTCTGCTTTTTAATAATTTGATTACAGATTCTTTGTCAGCTCGTAATAATTCAATATCAAACATAATTTAATTTAGTATTTCTTTTAATTTATCAGCAACAATATCTAAATCTTCTTCATTAACTGTTCCCATCCTAAAGATTACAGAAGTATCATCGTCACCGCGTGCCCATATACTGGGGTTTCCGGATGCAAGTTTTTCTGATAATTCGTCAGCATTAAAAGGACAATTTTCATTTAGAGTTATTTTTAAACCAATTGTTGTTCCTGAAATATCTGGTTCAGATATGCTTATATTTGAAACAGATGATATTTTATCTTTAAGTAGCAATGCCTTTTTTTCTGCAATTTCTATTCGTTCTTCATGATTCATTGTCATCCATTGTTTTAAAGCAACGTATACTGCTATGACATCTTCTTTATCCATTTTCATTGATCTGCCAATAGATCTTAATTTTTCGAATTCGAATCCTATAAAACTGTGTAATCTTGCTGCTTCAATTATTTCAGATTTTCCAACTAGAATACCTGTTCCATTTAATGCGCCAAAATATTTTGCTCCATAAGCAACGGCATCAGCACCCATTTTTATATATTTTGTAAGATTGTCAGTAGGATAAACTTGCCCGGCAGCATCTACTATTACATATATATTATTGTCTTTTGCAATTTTTATAACTGTTTCTATATCTAATGCATTAGTATGTTTTCCTGAAGATGCGACACTTTCTCCACCCGGTAAATAGTGAATTGCTAAAGTATTATTATTTATCGCGTTGGTTATATGTTCAACAGAAGTTTTTTCCGGGGAACCAACTTCAATTAATTTTGCACCAGCCACTTCTATTGCTTTATCATACGGAACCCTTAATTGGGTTTGGATAATTACTTCATTTTTCATTCCTGTTGAATCAGGGATTTGTTCTATGAGAGTTCTGTCAGTTCCGGTCATAGCACCAGCAGTTGCTAATGATAGAGCAGAAGCTGCCCCAGGGGTGATTAATGCAGATTCACTTCCAATTAAATCTGCAACTAATTTACGACATGTGTCTGTTAATTCTTGCATACTTACATAATTATTTGACGCAGATTCAATAGCTTCTTTTACTTCACCTGATGGGGTGTTTCCTCCAAGAACTGTTGAATTCCCTAATGTGTTTATAATTTTCCTTACACCTATTTCATCATAAATATTCATATCTTTTTTCCTCTATCTTCTATAAAAGCATTTAAAGTATAGTTTAAATATTAATAATATTATTTTATAAATTATTTTCAAGATATATTACTATGAATTTAATTGATGTACATACACATTTTTTTCCTTATGATATGAAAAGCAACAGAATAAAGTATTGTAAAATTGATGCTAATTTTAATCAATTATATGCAAATGACAATGCTCAAATTTGTACCGAAGATGATCTTAAAATGATATTGGATGATAATTCAAATCTCAAAATTGTTATTCAAAGTATTGGTTATACAGATTATGAATTAACAAAATATACCAATGATTTCTTGATTGAATTATCTCATAAATATAGTCAGGTAAAAACTTTGGGGTCAATTAACCCCGCTTGGGGTGAAGATAAAAGTGTAGATGAATTAAAAAGAATTAAAAAACTAGGAATTTCAGGTATTGGTGAATTACATCCTGATATTCAAGGTTTTAATTTATTAGATTTTAATTTGATGACCCCAATAGTTGATTATATGGTTGAAAATAAAATGATATTTTCAGTACATTCATCTGAACCTGTGGGTCATATATATAATGGCAAAGGGAAAATGTATCCCTCTATTTTATATTCCTTTGCGTTACAATATCCGGAATTGAAAATAATATTTGCACATTTAGGAGGGGGATTGCCGATTTATTTTTTGATGCCTGAGGTAAGTAAGGAATTAAATAATGTATATTTTGATACTGCTGCAATAGATTTTTTATACGATTCTTCAATAGTTAAAATTTATAAACAAATATTAGGTGATAATAAAATTTTATTTGGAAGCGACTATGGTTTAATAAATTTATATAGAGCCGTAGATAATATTAAGAAATCTGATTTAGATAGAAATAATTTAAATAATATTTTTTATAATAATGCAAAACAATTATTTAGTTGGTAATTATAAATATTTAGAATATAATATTATTTAATTAATGATATAAATTTGAGTGGAGGATAGTAAAGTGGCTGAAACATATCAGTTCCCCAGTTGTATGAAATGTAATAAAGGGCAATTATTGCCGTTGTCTGATTTTGGTAATCATGGAGCAGCAATACATTACAAGGCGTGGGTTTGTAATGTTCCTGGTTGTGGTTATAATCTTAAAATTAGGAATGGTGATGTCTATCTTGATGAGCCAATTGCTAGTGGAGAATCGTATTCACCAAGGGTTAGATAAAAAAATATTATATTGAAAATTATACATTCAATACTTAGATACCGTATATTTGAAATTATAGGTGTTCTTTGTTTGATTGTATCTTTATCTTTAATAGGTTTAATTTTATTTAAAGATGAAGAATTAGAGGATTTGAATTTACAAATTGAACTAAAAACTTCTGATTCAAATACTTATAAAAATATTAATGACAACAAGCATTCTGTCCCTGAATCTGGAAATAAAATAAAGGCAAAATCTTCAAAAGAAATTTTAAATGATAATGATTTAATTGATGGCGAAAATTTTGATGATATAGATTTATATGAGAAATTACCTGATAATTTTAAATTGTATAAAAAACCTTTTATTAATTTACCCAAAACTGCAATCCCAACCAAGATTGTTATTTCTGAGATTGGATTAAATTCAAAAGTTTCGGATCTAGAAATTATTGATTTGGGATCTTCGGCTTCTTATGAAACTCCAAAAAACATTGTTGGACATATACCAGAAAGCGTGAATCCGGGTGGAATTGGAAAGTCATGGTATTTTGGGCATCTAGAAAGTTTTATAAAGAAAGAAGGGAATGTTTTTCATATGCTACCTAAAATACCAGAATTATTAAAGCAGACCCCATCTTTATTTGTACATATTTCAACTGATAAGAAAACTTATGTATATCAAATATATAAAACTGAAGTGATTCCTAAGGAAGAATTATATTTGGATTTGAAATCAGATATTCCGGAAGCTATTTTAGTAACTTGCGTTCCTAGTTTTTTATATCATTCAAGATTATTAGTGTATTCTAAGTTGGTCGGGACTTATTAAATTACTTTATGTAAACGATTTATAATCGAACTATTTACATCTAGTTCGAAACTATCTACTTTATATACTTGTGCCGCAGTAATGCCATCTACTGCTCCTGCGTCAACAAAATTTTTAATAAGTTGTTCGTCTTCTTCGGTGGATGGCAATAAATTTTTTCCAGATAATTTTGATAAGCCTGCTACAAGACCATAACCTCCCCAGTTAGATACACTTGTAGGTATCAAAATATCAGTTTCAGTAATACAGGGAGGATTAGACAATGAATCTGATTTTTTAATTATTTCTGTTAGATTTCCCATGCCAATTTCATTCCCTCCATCACCTATACCTATACTGGGAATATTATGATCAAATAAATAATCAGTTTTAGCATTATATTCATGTATTTTTTTCCCAGCACTATTTAGATAGTCCCCGTTATTATTTATCCCACATCTTTCAATTGATATGATTAGATTTGGGTTAATACGATCAAGTAAATTTTTTGCATATTTTTTACTTTCTTCTATATTTGTTAATGGAAATAATTCAAATTTATCATCTGAATTTAAAATAGGCTCAATTGGGTCTATTGAAAACTGGTCTGTGATGTAGGTGACATCATAATTTAATTTTTTTAGTGCATTTCCTATTGCAATTGCACCTATTGGGCCATCAGTTTCTGTTGCGCCTGCTGATATGATATAAAACCCTGTGAGTATAGCTACTTTATTTTTATTATTTAATATTAATTCTGCTGCATCTTCGCATACAGTATCAGAAACATGCGGTAGGAGTAATGAAATTCCTCTTCCATCATGATCACTAATAATTTCTTTAATTGTTTCCATAATGATTCCAAATAAATTTATAAAACTGCTATTGATTCATCTCTTTCATTGGTGATAAACATATATCCAGGTGAATGAGTGATCATTATTGAAGGTTTTGATTTTAATGCAACTACTTGAGGCGTTACACCGCATGCCCAAAATACAGGGATTTCATTTTCTTTTATCTCTGCGCTTTCTCCAAAATCTGGTAAATTTATATTCTCTATACCAATTTCCTTTGGGTCTCCTATATGAATTGGAGCTCCATGTGTTGCTGGAAAGCGACTAGTAACTTGTACCGCTCTAACTAGATTGTCTTTATGAATTGGCCTCATAGAGACAACCATAGGACCACTGAAAATACCTGCAGGGGTAGTCTGTATATTAGTTATATACATTGGGACTATAGTATCTTGTTCTAAATGCCTTAAAGGAATATTTGCATTTAGCATAGCTGTTTCAAAAGTAAAACTGCATCCTAAAAGGAAAGATACTAAATCATCAGACCAATATTCAGTAATATTTTTGGTTTCTTCTGTTAATACACCATTTTTGTATACTCTGTAATAAGGAATATCAGTTCTAATATCTGCTCCTTCAGCAAGTATTTTAGGTTCAGGTTGGCCTGGTTCCATAACTTCTAATAAAGGACATGGTTTGGGGTTTCTTTGACAAAATAATAAAAAATCAAATGCGTATTCTTTAGGTAAAACAGCTAAATTAGTTTGTACGTAGCCGGGAGCTACTCCTGATGTTGATTTAAGATATTCGTTATTCCTGGAAGCTTTCCAAAATTCTTTTGGTGATTGAATTACTTTTGTGTTATTCATAAAATTTTACCTGTATTTCAAAGAATAAAGAGACATACAGTATACCAAAAATAGTTGAAATATAAATAATTGCGATTTATTTTTTTTTAATATATTTCTATTTGTAACATTAATAACTATATTTTATTGTTAGTTTGTTAACTTATTACTTAAGAATAGTGAAGAAATAAAATTTCTATGATATCATCTCATACATTGATTATTAATTTGTTGAGCAAATTTTCACATAATTGTCTGCTTTGAAAAATATAAATAATGAGCATATTTTAAATATTCTTGAAAATCAGGATCATACCACTGTTACTATTTTATCTTCATTGCTTAGCGTACAGGATGGTATTGGTTTTTTACCAAAAAATGCAATTAAAGTTGTTGCTGATTTTATGAATGTTACAACTAATGATGTTTGGGGAGTTGCTTCTTATTATTTAAATTTCAGATTTGACCCTCCTGGAAAGCATACTCTAGAAATTTGTTGGGGACCTAGTTGCCATGTAAATGGTGCATCAAAATTACAATCTTCAGTATTAGAAAAATTTAAACTAAAAAATCAAGGAGATACTAGTGATGGTAAATTTACCTTAAAATTTAATACTTGTTTAGGGGCCTGCCCACAAGCTCCTATGGTAAGCATTAATCATAAATTAAGTGGCAAAATGAATTCTTTGAAATTATTAAAAATGTTGGATAAATTAAAATGAGTTTTGAATCATTAAAAAGAGATAGTGATAAACGTTGGCTTGACTTAACAACTGGTGCTAAGCCCTGGATTAGGATAAGTAGTGCAATGTGTTGTGGAACATCATTAGAATCTGAAGAAATTGTTTTAGAGATTACTAATTACATTGAGAAAAATAAAATCCCTATAAACATTGATACTGTAGGGTGTCATGGAATTTGTTATGCTGGGCCAATTATTGATATTCTTTATAAAGGACAACCTAGAATTTTCTGGGGAAATGTTACGAAAGATAATGTTGTGAAAATTTTAGATAGTTATATTAAAAAAGGTGAAGTATTAACTGATAATTTATTAGGATCATTAGGTGAAAGATCTATTGACGGAATAAAAAAAATAGATGATTTACCAGGAATTAATCTTCAAAATAGAATAGCTTTAAGAAATTCAGGTAATATAGCGTTTAACGATATTTTTCAGTATATTGCTAATGGAGGATTTGAAGGATTACATAAAGCCGTTACCAAAATGTCTTCTGATGAAGTGATTTCCGAAGTTAAAAATTCCGGTTTAAGAGGTAGAGGTGGAGCTGCTTTTCCCACAGGTCTAAAATGGAGTTTTATGTCAAATTCTAAGGGAGTTAAATATATATTATGTAACTGTGAAGAAGGTGATCCGGGTGCTTACAATGATAAAGGTATATTAGAAAGTGATCCTTATACTTTGCTTGAAGGCATGGCAATTGCTGGATATGCAACTAAATCAACAAATGGCTATGTATTTATCAGGCATGGGCATGATGGCCCTATTGATAGAACTAAAGAAGCTATAAATCAAGCGTATGACAATGGTCTGTTAGGTAAAAATATTTTTGGATCAGATTTTTCATTTGACATTGAAGTTTCTTTAACTGGGGACTCATATGTTGCTGGTGAAGAAACAGCTTTGATGGAATCAATAGAAGGGAAAAGTGCTAGGCCAAGATCTAGACCTCCTTTTCCTGCAGCATATGGTGTGTGGGGTAAACCTAGCACAATTAATAATGTGAAATCATTGGCATATGTTTCTGAAATTATTCGTAATGGTAGCGAATGGTTTAAATCAATAGGTACTGAAAGTAGCTCGGGAACTGCTATAGTATGTTTATCTGGAGATGTAGTGAATCCAGGAATGTATGAAGTAGAAATGGGGATTTCAATTAAAGATGTAGTTGAGAAAATAGGAGGAGGAATTCCTGATGGAAGGAAACTAAAAATGTTACAAACAGGTGGTCCTTTAGGGGGTGTACTTGGTCCCGATAGTTTGAAAGTAAAAATAGATTTTGATGAAATGGCAAAAGCCGGAGCGATTCTTGGATCTGGTGGAATAATAATAGTTGATGATCGTACCTGTGCTGTTGATTTGACAAAATCACTTGTTGCATTTTGCCAATATGAATCTTGTGGAAAATGTTTTCCTTGCAGATTGGGAATGACACATCTTTTGGAAATAGTGGAAAAAATTTCAAAAGGGAAAGGAAATTTAAATGATCTTGATTTAATGAATAAAATAGGAAAGAATATGCAAGCAGGATCTCTTTGTGGGCATGGGCAATTGGGTTACAATCCAATAAGTTCTGCTTTGAAACATTTTCAAAATGATTTTGAAAGTTGTATGGATGGTAATTGTCCTACAGGTAGCTGTAATGAAAGACAAATAGTTTTTCCTGAAAATACCAGGCCAAATTCTTGGCAAACGATAAAGGGGAATTAAATGGCTAGAAAAGATAATAAAGATAATAAAATAAATATTGTCATTGATGGCAAGAAAGTGAAAGTAGATAAAGATACAAATATACTCCAAGCTGCTATGGATTCAGATATATATATACCTTATTTGTGTTATTACCCCGGAATGGAGTCCTATGGAGCATGTAGAATGTGTGTTGTTGATGTAGAGGGTGGAAGAGGAACACCTGCTTCATGCACTACTCCTGTGGCGGAAGGTATGAAGGTTAATACGCAGACTGATGAAATAGTTGATTTAAGAAAAGGTATGATGGAATTATTGCTTACTGAACATCCTCATGGATGTTTAACATGTCATAGAATAGATCTGTGTGGTCCAAGCGACATTTGCTTAAGGCATGTTTCTGTAAATGATAGATGTATAACATGTCCTAAAAATGAAAGATGTGAATTGAAGGATACTGTGAGAAGTTTAGACATGGAAATGGATAGTCCGTTAACTTACAATTATCGCGGCGAACATGTGCAGAATGATGATCCTTTATGGGATATGGATATGAATCTTTGTATTGTGTGTGCTAGATGTATCAGAGTATGTTCTGAAGTTAGGGTAGATAATGTTTTAACTTTAAAAGAGCGTGCAGGTAAAGTTATAATCGGTACATCTATGGGAGATAGCTTAATTGATGCTGGCTGTGAATTTTGTGGAGCGTGTATAGATGTTTGTCCTACTGGGGCAATAGTGGAAAAAGACTACAAATGGGAGAAAGCTGAAACAAAGACAACTTCAGTTTGTAATTATTGTCCTATCGGTTGTACTTTTGATTTAGAAACAAATGCTAGAAACAAACTGATTAGAATTGGTAGCAATCTTCAATCTCCTGCTAATAGAGGGCAAACATGTTTTAAGGGGAAATTTGGTTTTGATCATGTTAATTCAAAATCTAGAATTAAATCTCCAATGGTTAGAAGAGAAGATATATTAGTTGAAACAACTTTGTCAGAAAATATCGATTCAGTTACAGAAATTTTACAAGAAGTTAATCCCAATAATTATGCGATGATTATAGATAGCAATCTTACTAATGAAGATATATATGTTGCTAATAAATTTGCAAAAGAAGTTATTGGTACTAATAATGTGATAAGTAACGCTGATATTGATAGTTCTTTGAGATATAAGTTGGTAGAAATGTTAGGTCATTCAGCTGCTACTAATCCAATACTAGGGTTAAAGAATGCAAAGTCGTTTTTAGTAGTGTCTGCTAATGCAACTGAAAATCATAATGTTTTAACTTTACCTATTAAACAAGCTATTGATTCTGGTTTATCTGAAATGGTAGTGATTGACCAAAGAGAGACAGAATTAACTAAATATGCAAAACTTTGGTTAAAACCTTATCCGGGAACTGAAGTAGATTTAATTGGTGGATTAATAAGATCTATTATAGATCAATCACTTGAAAACAAAAATTATATAGATAAATTTTGTAATAATTATCCAGAATTCAGACAATCAGTATGGAAATTTGATTTAAAGAAGATATCAACTTTAACTGGTGTTAGCATTCAAGATATAAATGAAGCTGTAAGCATATTAACAAAAGGTCCTTTGGCAACAATATATTCAAATGAAACTATTGATAAGAATAATATTGATTTATTAGTTGAATCTTTGGTTAATTTGAGCCTTATAACCGGAAATGTAGGTAATGAACACGGGGGATTGTTTCCGCTGTACAGGGGCTCTAATGCTCAAGGTGCGGTTGATTTAGGAGTTACGACAGTATATAACTCTGAAAATAATATATATAAAAATGATAATAGAGATTTGTCTATTGATAAATTAATTGATTTGATAAGTAATAATCAGATTGAAGTATTACATTTAATTGGAGACTTTTATGAATCTTATAATGATAAATTATTTGAAGCTATAGATTCAGTTTCAGATTCTATTAAAGTAATTTCTCATCAAACTTTAATATCTGAATTTCGAGAACAATTTAGTTCTTTTATTTTTTCTTCCACTTCGTTTTCAGAATCAGAAGGTACAAAAACAAATATAGAAAGAAGAATACAATTGGTAAAACCTGGGATGGTACCAAATAATGAACAGATTCAGCCATGGAAAATAATTCAAATGCTTGCAAAAAAAATGAATAGAAATTTCTTTGCGTACAATAATTCAGAGAATATATTTGATGATATAGTAAACAATATATCTATTTATGATAAATTTTCATATAAGTTATTGGAATCACAAAGTAACATTACATGGCCTTACAATCCAAATAATCCTAATAATAAAAATGTTTTATATTGGAACAATATAGCAAATACAGAAAATAATAAATTTAATTTTTCTTTTGTTCATCGATCCGACAATATTACTAAAAATGGATTTTATTTGGCAAAAGGGCGTGTTTTAAATAAGTCTCAATTTGTACTTAATTTTAATGTTAACGGTACTAATTCAAATTCAGAAATTTTCGAATTATCTATTCATCCTGAAGATGCTATTAAGCATAATATTAAACAGAATGATAAATTAAATTTATTATCAAATGGCCAAGAATTATTGCAGTGTATTGTGAAAACGAATGGTCAAATAAAAAATGTTTTAAATATTACGACTTTGTTTGGAAATATGATTAAAAATCTTGATACTACTAAATCCGATTTAAAATATTATAGAGTACCTGAATTAGATGTTATTCCTGTTGATGTTGAAAAAATTTAATATTATTCCTTTTTATTATTTTCATATTTTTTATTGTGGTTAATCAAACAAATAAAAATTTATTAGAATCAAAAATTATTCAAAGATTAGATTTAAGTGATTTGATGCTTAAACTTTGGATTTCAAAACCTGAAAATTATTCGTTTAAACCAGGTCAATATTGCACAATAGGTGTAGACGGAATTGAAAGAGCATATTCTATTGCTTCCTCTCCTGATGAAAATTCTTTAGAATTATTTGTTGAATTAGTAGAACAAGGAGAATTATCTCCAATTATTTGGAAAATGAAAGTAGGTGATAAACTAACTTTAAGGCCAAAAGCCAAAGGTATTTTCCAGATTAAAGATACTAATTATAATTATTATTTACTTATTTGTACTGTTACCGGAATTGTTCCATACGTGAGTTATGTTAGATATTTCTTAAATAATAATTCTTCAAATATGAAGTTTCACATATTGCAGGGATCAAGTTATATGGATGAATTAGGATATTCGGAAGAATTAATGACAATATCTAAAGATTATCCTGATTTTGTTACTTATCAACCAACTATAAGTAGACCAAAAGATATTAGGAATGAAGAATGGAATGGTAAGACAGGAAGAGTAAATACCATTGCAGAAAATTATATAAATCAAAAACAATTTAATATTGATAATACAATTGTATATGCTTGTGGAAATCCGGATATGATAATTGATATAAAAGAAAAATTAGGTCAGAATAAGGGTTTTACGGTTCTCGAAGAAAGATTCTGGAAGTAATCATATTTTTATGGGTAAAAGTTTAACACCTGCTTGGAAACAATATTTAAGTATCAAAGAAGATTATATTGATTCGATTTTATTATATAGAATGGGAGATTTTTACGAAGCTTTTGATAATGATGCGGAAATTTTATCTTCAGAATTACAAATCACTTTAACTAAGAAAGAATTTGGAAAAGGACAAGTGCATTTACTTGCAGGGATACCTTTTCACTCACTGGATAATCATTTACCAATTCTGGTTGAAAGAGGTTTCAGAATAGCGATTTGTGAACAAATCGGTTTAGAGCCTAATTCTCAAGGAATTATTGACAGAAGAGTAGTTAGAGTAGTAAGCCCAGGTACGATTTTTGAAGATTATTTATTAGATAACAATTCAAATAATTATTTAATGTCAGTTTTTACTGAAAAAAATAATACTGGGATATCTTATATTGATGTTTCTACAGGTGAAATAAAAGTTACTCGAATTGATACTCAATCACTTGATTCTGAATTGGCGAGAATAAGGCCCTCAGAATTATTGTCATTACAATCGCAGAAAATTAATTCAGAATATTATGGTAAAAATGAATTTTTGGATAGTGCTGAATTTAATAATTGGGTTTTTGATCGTTCAGAATATAATAATGTTTCATTAATTGAAAGAAACGAATGGTTTAATAACAATTTAGTTGAAACTAAAGCATTTATTGGTTTAATAAATTATTTGTATCGTAACATGCTTTTTAATACTATAAATTTCGAGAATGTTGAATATTACAAAACTTCTGAATATATGTTCCTTGATCCACAAACAAGAAAAAATCTGGGATTGTTTCCAGATAAAAATATCTTAAATAATTCTTTTTCATTGTTTAATACACTTAATATTACAAAAACTTCTATGGGTGCAAGGTTATTAAAAAATTATTTAGGGCAACCATTAATAAATATTAAAAAAATAAAACTTAGACAAGAAATCATTTCTTGGTTTTATGATAATGAAAATATATCTTCTAAACTTGCCGATCAGCTTGAGAAAATATTTGATATAGAAAGATTACTCAGTAAATTAGTTAATTATAGAGCAGGTCCTAGGGAAGTTTTAACATTATCTCAAAGTTTAGATATGTCTTTAAAAGTATTTGAGTATTTAAAATCTAATTTTTTACCAAATAAATTCCAAAAATTATTTACAAATTCTCATAAAATAAAATATATTTGCGATCTTGTAAATAACTCTTTTGAAAAACAATATGATGGAAAATTAGGTGACGGCCTATTAATTAAAAAAGGTTTATCTGAAGATTTGGATAAATACAGACAATCGTTAACTACATCAAAAAATATATTGGCTCAGATGGAGTTAACTGAAAGAAAAAAAACACAAATAAAAAATTTAAGAGTTAGATATAACAAAATCTTTGGTTATTATATTGAAATTACCAAATCTCAATTGGGACAAGTTCCTGATTATTATATTAGGAAACAAACTTTAGTGAATGCAGAAAGATTTTTTACTGAAGAATTAAAAAATCTAGAAACTGATATTATTTTATCTGTTGAAAGAATAGATGAGTTAGAAAAAAAAATATTCCAAGATATTTGTAATAATATTATTTCAAAAGTTAATGAAATTTCTTTATTAGCAAATGTTATATCTGAATTAGATGTTTATTCTTCATTGTCTTTAATTGCTAGAAGAAATGGGTATGTTAAGCCAAAAATTAATGAATCCTTAAATTTGAAAATTCAAAAATCAAGACATCCTATGGTTGAAGAATTAATAGAAACAGGTAAATTTGTGCCTAATGATGTTTATTTAAATAATATTGATCATCAAATAATATTATTAACCGGTCCAAATATGTCTGGCAAATCTACTTTTATAAGACAGGTTGGTATTATTGTTTTATTAGCTCAAATAGGATCTTATGTACCTGCCGAAAATGCTGAGATTGGTTTAGTTGACAGAATATTTACACGGGTAGGACTAGAAGATGATCTTTCAGCTGGAAGGTCAACTTTTATGACTGAAATGACTGAAACTGCAACTATATTAAATGAAGCAACGAATAAATCTTTAATAATTTTAGACGAAATTGGCAGAGGCACAAGTACATATGATGGATTGGCAATAGCAATGTCAGTGGCAGAATATATACATGAGGAATCTTCAATTGGTGCAAGAACTTTATTTGCTACTCATTTTTTTGAAATGACAACATTGGAATCCC
The DNA here is from genome assembly GCA_009391605.1 of SAR202 cluster bacterium. The sequence continues at coordinate 10,132 of VFGQ01000117.1, read as the reverse complement.
GACTTAAAAGATTAAAAAATTATCATGTAAAAGTTTTAGAAGATCAAGAAAGTGTTGTGTTTTTACATCATATTTCAAAAGGGATATCTGCCAGAAGTTATGGTATTTATGTCGCTTCTTTAGCTGGAATGCCAGATGAGGTAATCAGTAAATCTAAATTATTATTATCTGCTCTAGAAGAAAAATCTTATTCATCAGATTTGAATCATAGCAACATATCTACTCAGCTTCCTCTTAATTTACATGAAAATAATTATGATGAAATCAGGAATATATTTAATGATATTGATATGGACAATATAACTCCTTTAGAAGCTTTGATTAAGCTTTCAGATTTAAAAGAAAAATTTAAAGAAAAGGGGTAATTTATTTGTATATTGCTTTAAGTAAAAATTAAAACTAAAGCCTCAAATCTTATTGTATTTAGATGTTTATTGTTTTTGAATATAATTTATTAGATATAAACAAGATAATTTTGCTTAATATAAAGAAAAATATAAATTTTTATTCATTAGATAAAAATGAGCTGGATTCCTCTGAGTATTTTAATGTAGATTACAATAATTTCAATTCATTGGAATCAGTAATTTATGTAAATAAACAATTTGAGCATTATGATAATTTTAATCAAGATTCATTAATTAATTTTTTAAATATTTATAATTTATCTTTTTATGAGCAAATGGATGAATTTAAAAAAGAAATTTTCATTAAATCGATTTGTGAATTTATGGCATCAAATGGTGTTTTAGTTAAATCAGATGTTAATTTTTTGTTTTTATTTAATGAATTGAAAATTATTTGGTCTATTTTGATATTTTATGATTATTTACAAAGGCATTCAAAACGATCTTTTGATTTAGTACAAAAAATATTAACACAACTTTCAATGACAAATGAATTATTGTCAATTATTCCAAAAGGAAAATTTAAACAGGCATTTTTTATGGATTGTATATCAAACTTTGAAGATAAAAATTTATTAAATAAAACTTTATCTTTTTATATCCAAGATGTTTTAAATAATAATGAACATTCTTTACCATCAACGGATTTTGAATTTAAAATTGATACTAATCATCTTAAATTTACCAATAAAAATACTAGTTTACTTAATTTTTATTGGAGCTCAATTAGTAAATCTATGATTAGAGGCTGTATTTATAAATTATGTGAAAGATGTGAAAATCTTTTTCCTACCGAAAATAAAAGAAAATTATTTTGCTCATACACTTGTAAAAATCGTCAAAGTTCTGAGGATTCATATAAAAGATTAAAGAATAGAAGACTTATACGATTAAAAACTGTTCCTGGTTTAAATAAATCTAAACCTTATAAAATTATCACCTAATGATTTAAAGGTTTGTATTGAGTACAAAACATGTTGTAATGGCATTTAGTATAGTTGTTTTATGGGGATTAAATTTTGTCGCTCTTAAAATCACTGTACTATCATTGCCTCCAATCTTTTTGGCAGCATTGAGGTTTTTTTTAATATCTTTTCCATGGATATTTTTTGTAAAAAAACCAAAAGTAAGTAATAAACAATTTTTTTCTTTACCTATTACTTTGGGAGTATTACAATACAGCCTTTTATATTATGGTATGAGTACCGGATTATCAGCTGGTTTAAGTGCTGTGATATTACAAACTCAATCATTTTTTACCGTAATTATGTCTGCATTTTTAATTAAAGAAAAACCCAGTTTAAATGAAATTACTGGTTTGATTATAGGAATGTTAGGAGTAATTATTTTATTAACTTATAATGATGGTGATTTTAAGTTAGAAGCAATATTAATTATACTCGCTGCTGCCATTTCGTGGGGTGTTGCTAATATTCAATTAAAAAATCTTGGCAATATAAATATGGTTTCATTTTTAATATGGATTTCTCCATTGGCAGCAATATTATTATTTATTATTTCATTTATATTAGAATATGATTTACTATTGAAAATAGATTTTCGGAATATAGAAATTAAGGTTTTCTTATCAATATTTTATACAGCTTATATTTCTACTGTTATAGGTTTTACTATGTGGCAGTATTTGTTAAATAAATATAAATCTATTCAAATTACCCCTTATGGGTTGTTAGTTCCTGTGACAGGGTCAATTTTTGGGTATATCATTTTAAATGAGGTTTTAGAAATATATCAGATAATATCTGGGATTATTATTATCATCGGATTGATGGTTATTTCTTTGAGGGGAATGTTTTCTAGATAATTACTTGTTTGAAGGTATGATTTTACTCGGCCACCAATTGTATTTACCAAGTAATTTAACTATAGCTGGCACAAGTAGAGTTCTTGTTATAAAAGTGTCTATTATTACACCTATTGCTACTGCAAATCCAAGTTGAAATAAATCAGTTAAGGGAAGTACCATTAGTGCTGAAAAGGTGCCTGCAAGGATAATTCCTGCTGAAGTAATAACGCCCCCTGTTTTGGCTACTGCAATTTGTGTAGCTTTACTTATACTTTTTGTTTTTGCTTCTTCTCTAATTCTGCTCATTAAATAAATATTGTAATCCACTCCTAGTGCATTTAAGAATACAAACAAGAAGAATGGGAGACTACTTGTGTAAAATGGTTGATTAAAAATAAATTTAAATACTAATAATGATATTCCTATTGTAGAAAAGTATGTAAATATTATAGTTGCACATAGATATATAGGTGCTATAAGAGATCTAAGTAAAATCATTAATATTAAGCCAATTGCTAGAAGTATTATAGGTAGAACTATTAACTGATCTCTATTTATAGCTTCCCTGGTATCATATTGAACTGCAGTTTCACCCCCTACATATATTGTAGATAAATCTATACCTGAATTTGGTCCTTGATTTTTGATATGATTTCTTATACGGGGAATTAAATCCATACCTTTCTCATCATATGGGTTTTCATTTAAAATAAGTTCAAATTTTGATATGGATTTGTCAGGGGAAGTATAGCTATTAACTTTTGATTTTATATTGAATGAAGAAGGATCATTTGAAGATAAATATTTTATAATCTTATCAGCCCCTCCTAAAGGCGAATCTATTCCAAAAGGCCTAGTTGGACTTGAGATTCTGATTATACCTTCAGATGATGCAAGTATATTAGTTAATATATCTATTTTTTCAAGATTTTCTTTTTTAAAAACAGCTTCTGGTGATTTGAAATCTACATAAACTTCAACTGGTGCTAATTCACCCGGATTAAATCCATCTCTTAGTAATTCAAAACTTTTTACTGAGTCAGCATTGTTAGGTAAACTTGCAAGTTGATCAAATGTTGGCTTTGCTCCTATAAGTCCTGTAAACATCGCTAGTAATATACTACCGGTAATAATTAAAGTTGTTAAAGGTTTGTTAATTACAAGTTTTGCTATTTTGGTGTATACACCTTCATTTTTATTTTGATTTTTAGGAATAAGATTAACTGGCCAAAAAGAAAATCTACCTAATATACAAAGCATTGATGGGATAAGTGTTATAGAAGCAATTAACATCAAGAATATAGCTATTCCAATTACAGGACCAAGTGATTGATATGATTTAAGGATACATAAAAGTAAAATGGATGAAGCAACAATTATTGTTAAGGCAGCTGATGTAACAGCACCCCCAACTCCTTGCATTGTTTTCTTCATTGCTTCATGCTTATCTTTTGTATTGCTTAATTCTTCTTTAAATCTAGAAGATATAAAAAGAAAATAATCAGTTCCTGAACCAAATAGTACTACTGTCATTATTCCAGTTGATTGTCCATTCACTTTTAAAAAGTCACCTGTTTCTTGATCAATAAACGCTATAATCCCTTGTGCAACAAGAAAGATAGAGGCAACAATTAAAAGTGGGAGTATTGCAGTTATTGGAGATCTGTAAATTATTAATAATATAGTGAAAACCAATACAATAGTTACTATTAACAACAATCTATCTATTGATTGGAATACTTGAATGAAATCAGCAAACAATCCTCCAGGTCCACCAACCAGAACAGTTAAATTATTGTTTGATTTTGTTTCATTTGATACTAAATCTCGTAGTTTTTTTACTTCATCAGGAATGGTTTCAAAATCGTTAAATGATCCAAGTGAAAGATTTACAATCATGGTCATGGTATTTTCTGAAGGAGATTCAAATTCTTCTTTTGCTTCAGGTAAACTAAATACAGAAATAATGTTTTTAATAGGAATATCTTTAGATAATTTTATTTTTTCTTCTAATTTTTTTAGGATTTGTCTTTCATTATCAGTGAATTTCTGCTTATTTTTTGTTTGAGCAACTATGATACTAGGGATATCTGTTGAGACTGTGCTAAATCTTTCTTCAACTAATTGAGCAGCTTTTGTTGATTCAGCGCTTTCAGGCAGGAAATCAGTTTGATTAGTGCTTTGATTTAATTGTGGTGCAAATGGAATAATCAAACTAGCAAAAATAATCCAAGATATTAAAGTTATCCATTTTCCATTTTTGGAACTTGAAAAATTTGTAATGAAATTTATTATTTAAATCACCTAAATTATAATTAAATTAATTTTTTCACAATGCGATTAATATTGCAAGAAAAGAAATTATTTTTCATGAGAATTACAATATCAAAATATTAAATTATTATTTATTATATTTTTCTTTAAATAATTATATGGTTTACAATAGTATATATTGATTTATTTCAAAGGAAATTTACATGAATTTACAAGAAGGTGATAAAGCTCCTGATTTTACCCTCCAAGATACAACAGGTAATATAGTTACTTTAAATGAATTGTCGGGAAAGAAAATTGTAATATATTTTTATCCTAAGGATGACACTCCAGGTTGTACAATTGAAGCTTGTGAGATACGAGATAAGTATTCAACATTTAAAGAAAAAAATGTTGTTGTTTTAGGTGTGAGTGCAGATAATGTTGAATCACATAAAAATTTTACAGATAAATTTAACTTACCCTTTCCTTTATTAGCAGATGTTAATAAAAATATGTGTACTGATTATGATGTCTTGGTTGATAAAATTGTACATGGGCATACTGTAAAAGGAATTACTCGTATAACATTTTTAATAGATGAATCTGGAATTATTAAAAAAATATGGAATCCTGTAGACCCCAACGGACACGCAGAAGAAATATTAAATGTGATATCAAGAAATTAATCTATAGTTTAATTGAATTATATAAAAATATTTTGACAATGATTTGAAATTCAGATAGGGTTTTTTTGTATTTATTTATCTTTGTATTTTAAATGCCCAAAATTAATAAAAATAAATCTATAAGATTATTATGGGCCTTGCTTGGAAGTATTTCTGTTGGTATGGGAGTCATAGGAATTTTTGTTCCGGGATGGCCAACCACTATTTTTCTAATTATTGCTTCTTATTTTTATATTAGAAGTTCAGATAAATTATATCATTGGCTTCTTAATAATAAAATTTTAGGTATATACCTTAAAAATTATTATTCCGGTAAAGGAATGCCTGTAAAAGCAAAAATATTTTCTATTTCTATAATGTGGGTATTTGGTTTATTGTCTATATTTTTATGGATTCCAAGTAATCTTATTATAATAAAAATTATAGTATTTATTTTATTGATTATTGGATCAATATTTATTCTTAGAGTAAAAAGTTTGAGGATTTGAATCTTAGGATGCTATAGATATTGCGTATATCAAAGCTATTATGACTATAGGTGTTCCAATTAAAACATCTTTGATAATACTTTGGATATCAAATTTAGGAATTCTAACAAATACAACTGTGTTAAAAATATTAAAAAGACTTTTCAGCATAACGATTTTCTATTTATTTTATATTATCTATGAAATTATATATTAATTTGGTAAATTTATAAAATAATTATACATATATTAGGAGAAATCATGACAATTAGTAAATCAGATTTGAAAAATAAAGTTATTCAAGAAATCGAAAAATCTAAAGATAAAATAATTGGATTTGCTAAGGATATAGCAGAAAATGCGGAAACTGGATATAGGGAGGTTAAGACTGCAGAAAAAGTTAAAAAAATATTTTCAGATCTAAATTTAAATTTTACTGATGGGCATGCAATAACAGGTGTAAAGTCATCTCCTATAGCAGGTAAATCTTCTGGCCCAACTATTGCAGTAATAGGCGAACTTGATGGGTTGATAGTTAAAGATCATCCTTTAGCTGATAAAAAAACTGATGCGGTGCATGCTTGCGGACATAATTGTCAATTAGGGTCTATGATTGGTGTTGGACTAGGCTTAATTAATAGTAAAGCTAATGAACTTTTAAACGGAAATGTTGTTTTGTTTGCGGTTCCCGCGGAAGAAACAATTGAAAATGAATTTAGGATAAATTTAATTGATGAAGGTAAATTAGGATTTATTTCTGGTAAACAAGAACTTATAAGATTAGGTTCTTTTGATGATATTGATGCAGCTATGTTAAGCCATGCTACCAGTAAACAATCAGATGGAGATTTGGCAGTAGGTGGCACTTCTTTAGGCCATTTGGTTAAATATGTTGAATTTTTCGGATTAGCCTCACATGCTGCAGGAGCTCCACAAGATGGAATTAATGCTTTAAAAGCTGCAAATATAGCTATGATGGCAATGGATTCACAACGTGAGTCTTTTGAAGATAAAGATAAGGTTCGTGTTCATGGGATTTTAACTGCAGGAGGAACTTCAGTAAATTCTATTCCTTCCATAGCTAAGTTAGAGTGGAGAATTCGTGGAAGAACAATTGATGTTGTAAATAAAATAAATACAAAAATTGATAGATCTATAAAAGCTGGAGCTATGGCAATGGGAGCAAAAGTAAGAATAAGATCTATAGCAGGGAATTTACCAATGTTGCAAAACAAACATATGAATAATATTTATTTGAATAATGCAGAAAATATTGTTGGTAAAAACAATGTGGTTCTTCATCCCGATGATCAATCAGGAGGTTCTACTGATATGGGTGATTTGAGTCAGATATTACCAATTATTCATCCACGTAGTGGAGGAGCAGAAGGTACCGGGCATGGAAACAATTACTTTATAAAAGATTATGAAAAATCAGTAATTAACCCAGCTAAAGCTATGGCTACAACAATAATAGATTTACTTTGGCCAGATGATATGCAAATTAATGAGGTTATAAATAATCATAAACCAAATTATTCTATTAGTGAATATATATCATTGCAGAATAAAAGAATGGGAAACGATTTTAATGACTATACTTCTTGATAATTTCTCAACAATTATTTGTTAGTTTTAAGATGTTTTTATATTCAATAAAAGCCTCCTTTGATTAAGGCTGGCAGTTATAACTGCCAGCCTTTAAGTTTATAATAATATTGCATATTAACTTTTTTAAATTTTAAGGTTAGTTAATGAAGATTTATTTTTACATAATTATGTTTTCATTGGGATTATTATTTGTATCTTGCACTATTGTAATTTTAAATGAAAAAAATGATGTTGATAATATAAGTAATAAAAATTCAGATAAATCTCCAAACCCAAATTCTCAGATGCATGATCTTATAAATTTATCTGAGTATTCAGAAAGTCAGAAGAAATCATTATTACAATCAGCTTCAAATAAAGCTTCTAAAAGAGTATTACAGATTGAATTAAATTTAATAGATAAATACGGATTGATGGACAAGGAAAAAATCATACAAAATTCACCTTATACACTGATATATTTATATGCAGATTGGTGAGCTGAATGTGTAAAATCGAAACCTTCCGTGAGAAAGTTAGAATCTAATTTGAATGAAGAGAAAATATTAATTTATTCTTTAAGTACTGAAACTAAAATTGGACGAGATTTTTCAATATTTTTCAGAAATACTTCTATTCCTGCTACATATTTGATAAATAACGACGGAAAAATTATGAATAAATGGAAAACTTCCCCAAAGCAGGAACATGCTAATGTGTTAATGAAAAGTATGAGGGAATAAAAATACCAAAAAAAAAGCCAGCTAATTAAAGCTGACGTGGAACTATTATACTATATTTTAAAAGCTATTGTCAACCCCCACCCTTCAGTGATGTACTTTTAACTATAAAAAAAATTAATCCATAGTTTCCCATGAACCATCAACAACTCTCCATAAATACCAAGACATGATAGTACGATATGGTTTCCATTGAGTAGATTTTCTTATCATTTGTTTTTCTGTAGTATTCGTTTTAAAGAGTATTTTAAAGCCGTTTCTAACACCCAGATCTCCTATTGGAAATATATCAGGTCTACCAAGAGTGAATATAAGTATCATATCAATTGTCCATGGACCTATTCCTTTAATTTGAATAAGTTCTTTTTGAATTTGTTGATTAGACATTTTTTCGAAATCTGCATTTGAAAAATTTGTATATTTAAAATATTCAGCAGTTGCTTTTATATATTTTATTTTTTGATGAGATAATCCTGCTGATTTCAATTTTGAATTTTTTGTTAGAAGTATATCTTCAAAATTAAAATTATTTTTGGGAAATAGAGTTTTAAATTTTGCATGTACACTGCTGGCTGCTTTTGTACTGATTTGCTGTGAAATTATATGTCTGATTAGAGAATGAAAAATCCCGGTTGTTCCCCTGTCAAAATTAGGTTCCCCATATTTATTTTTTAACTTTGAAATGATTGGGTGATTTAAGGCAAGATAATTAATTCCTTTATGTAATTCCTTTTTGTCAAATAAATTTATCATATTCTTTTATTATATAAATAATTTGTTATTTCAGATTTTGTTGCAGAATGAATTTCGCCTGGCTTTAAGTCATTTAATTTAAAAGGGCCATATTCTGTTCTTTTTAGTTTTTTAACTTTTAATTTTATATATTCCATTAACTTCCTTATTTCTCTGTTTTTACCTTCTATAAGTATTAGTTCTAATATTACAGAGTTTTTTTTGTTTGATTTTATAGAATATTTAAATGGTTTGTATAATATATTTTTGATTTTTATACCTGAACTTATCGATTGCAAATTGTCTCTTTTAAAATTCCCGGTAATTATCACTTCATATTTTCTTTCGAATTTATTTTTCGGCAATTCTAATTCTCTGGTAATTTCGCCATCTGAAGAAAGTATTAATAGGCCTTCAGAATTGTAATCTAAACGACCTGCTGTTTTATAATTTTTGTATTTATCGGATAAATTTTCAAATATTATTGGCCTTTTATCTTGTTTTTTATGAGATGTAATAAACCCAATTGGTTTATAGTATTTCAAAATTTCAAATTTTGGTTTTATATTTATCAATTTATTATCTAAATATATTTGATCTCCTTCTTCGATAAATGTTATTGGAGTTGTTACAGTAATTCCGTTTAATGAAATCCTTTTTTCTGCAATAAATTTTTCTATGTCTTTTCTGGAACCTATATTTTTTGAGGCAAGAAATTTGGATATTCTCAACTTATCTCCATTTTGAAATTTCTCCAATAATATACGGTTTGTCTGCTCCGGTAATATTTTTAGTATTTATTTTTATATTGAAATAATTTGAAGCTGCTAATAAAGCAAAAGCATACGATTCTTTGAATAAAGGATTAATGCCAATATTAGCAATTGATAAAACATTATAATTAAGTAATAATTTTTTTAAATTGAGTGTTATAGATTTGTTTTTTATCCCCCCGCCCGAAATATAAACGGGGGTTTGTTTTTTACTTTTTCCTTTATGGAATTTTTGAATATTTAATGCAATTGATTTTGCAGTAAAGTATGACAGATTTGCAAGGTTATTTTTATGATCATTTCTTTTAGGGGATTTGAAATGACTATTTAACCATTTTTCACCATATAATTCTTTGCCGGTACTTTTGGGAGGTTTGGATAATATGAAATTATTTTCTTCTATCCATTCTTGAACAATAGTTTTATTAATTTTACCTTTTGATGAAATTGAGCCATTATTATCATAAGATAAGTTAAGATATTTAAGGCAATATATATCCAATAATGACATGCCAGGGCCTGTGTCAAATCCAAGAATATTTTTGTTTTTATTTATAATTGTTATGTTAGATATACCGCCTATATTAAGTGTGATAATATCTTTTGATTCATTTTTAAATAACCATTTATCTACAACTGGCATTAAAGGTGCACCTTGTCCTTTATTGATAATA
>VFGQ01000082.1 GCA_009391605.1 SAR202 cluster bacterium | reverse complement strand
TCCATATTGAAACATATGGTGTTTCTAATAAATCAGTTGGCCCGTAATTGCCAATTGTTTTATTTATTCCTCCCGGCGTAATGATTCCTACATTACCTTCAGTTTTTGCTCTAAACATAACTATTTCTAACTCACTTGTTCCCGGTGAAACAAATATTTCTTGTTGAAAAACACTATTTGCTTCAACAATACCTTTGTAATCATTAGTTAAAATCCGTTCCGCATGTTGTTTTATAGTATTTGCTGTTATAAGTTCAATTGTATCTGGCGTAACCATTGGATAAATCTTTCCTGATGTCCACTCAGCCCAATTTTTATATTTAGCTACTAATAATTTATCAGTATCAAATTTATAAACAAAATTTAGAATCCATTTTTTAGAAGCTATAGTTTGAAGTAATGTTTCAATTATTTTTGATTCTTCAGAAGATATTTCCAAATTATCATATACAATGAAATTAATTATAGATCCTTCAGCTGAATTATTTAAAGTCATCTGATTTACTATTTCAGTAATAGAACCAAGAACAGAAACAGAATCCATATTTTCATCACTGTTCATCCATTTAAGTAAATTTTCAATTTGAGCATCAGAATCTACAGAATTAGAATCAAAAATAAAAAATTTATGTGGTGAATTTAACGAGAAAAACTTATATTGAGATTCTTCACGTAATTCTTTTAATGTCCCAATTACTGAATAAATAAAATCAGCATAAAATTGATTTTCAGTATTAGGATCAACAACAAAAATAACTTCTTTATTAGATGAATCAGCATGAGTACTTAAAATATTAATTCCAAAGCTTAAAAAAGATATTATTATTATTAATGTAATTGATATATGTTTATATAAAATTTTCACATTATTTAATAGAAATATAAATTATTGTTTATTACACTATTTAATGTAGATAAGTTAGTCAACGACCCTCAAAGTCACTTTTTAATTATTTTTTAAAAAATATGAAAATTATTTTATGCAAAATATTACTATGTTTTTATTTGATAGGATGCACTATTAATACAGATATAAACTATAAATTTACAGGGCACGTCACAGAATTGGATTATGATCAGAAAACTCTTATATTGAAAGTTGAAAATGAACTGATTCATTTTCAACTTTCTAATTATAAATTAAACATAATTACTCTAAATCATTTAAAGCAACACATGTTATCAGGGGAGTTGTTGAAGATTGAATCACAAAAAATAAATGGAGAAAATAATATAACTAAAATATCTGATATAGATGGGACAATCCATGGGGAATTATATAAATAATTATTTTTTGTTTTTTGCCTCAAAATATAATTTTACATATCCTACAACAAAAAATAATGCAACCATTAACATTAATAAATACCCATGTTTAAGAACAGATATCGAAGGGTTATTCACATTAACATAAAAAACAAAATCTTCCGATATTTTTTTATCGTTAACATAAATTTCAATCATCCAATTTCCAGGTTCTTTAAATGTATGGGTTGCTTTATACAAAGATTTTGTATCAGGTAATTTCAAAGCAATAAATTTATATCTTTCACTTTTACTAGGAGTATTAAAAAATATTTCAACATTACCATTAAACTTATTTCCATTATTTTCAATATATTCTATTTCTATATCTATAAATTGTTCACCTAATTTAATCGGATATGTATCAAAATTTATTTTGATAAAATAATTATTCCCACTTAATAAAATTGTGTTCTCATCATTCGAATCACCTGATAATTCAAACGAATTAAAAGTCAAAAAAAATATAAATATAATGAGTAAATAAGTTTTATTATTCATTTAACAAGTTAACAATATAATTTTCAATTTCTTCAAAAGAAACATAGCCCTGAAATTTACGAAATAAATAATTATTTTTATCTATTAAAAAAGTATATGGTTCTGATTTTATATTCCATTCATTTAATACTGAAGAAATTTTTGTATTATTTAAATTTCCTTTTATAAGGTGTGGGTTTTCATAAACTTCTACATGTATAAATATAATTTTATCATGATATTTTAATTTTAATTTCTTAAATACATCAAGTTGAGGGAAACATGTAGCTGTCTTACAAAAATTAGGCGAAAGAAAGAAAACAATAACTAACTTATCATTATTCAAAGCTTCTGATAATTTATACTGATAAAAGTTATGATCAGGGTTAGAATCACTGGTTATTTCACTAATATTTTGTGTGTCCGTAATAATTTTATTATTCAATACAGGTATAACCTCACCAAGTTTTGGTGTTAATTCATTATCAGTAATATTTATTTTCTTTTTATATATAAAATCCGAATCAGTTAAATCATTAATATTTATAAAATAACTTCCTTCATTATCAAATATGGTGTTTAAAACATAAAACCCCCCATTTTTGTTAGGCCATTTATAAAAAACAGGATCAACAACATTTAATTTATTTGTTTTTACATTTTTAACAGATACAGTCAAAGGTTTTTTGGCCTCAGATCCTTCATTATTAACAACACTAAAAACTATTCTATTAAAACCAAGAGAGTATTCATTTGTTGGCATAACAACATTTGAATTAATTATTTCCGTTGAATCTGTTTTCAGCTGAGAACAACCTATACATAATAACAAGATAGCAAAGTTTATAAATAAAATATTTTTAATAAAATGCATAGTTGATAATAACCTAAGATTTAATACGCTTAGGAACCGGAGGTAAAGTCAGTAATAATAAACAACCACAAAATGCAATAACAGTTAATCCCCATAAAGCCATAGTATATGAACCATAAACATCAAAAATTAATCCTGCAATGATCGGACCAGAAGTTGTACCTACATTCATTACCATTCCTGACAATCCAAATAGTGTCGCAAAAGCTGATCTTTCAAAATAATCTCCTCTTATAGCTGTCATTAATGGAGTTCTTCCTCCATAACCAATCCCCCAAACTATAGCAAAGACAATCAAATAAGACCATGAGTCAGATAATGCTAAAAAGATTAAAGAAATTGCCTGGAAAAGCAAAAATATTAATAAAACATATTTTTTACCATATTTATCTCCAGTATATCCAGCTATATACTGACTGAATATTGCAACTGTGGAAAATATAGAAACAATATAGCCGGATTGTATTGTGGTAAATCCAAGATCGGTAATATAGGCAGGCAAATGTACAGTTAAAGTTACAATAGATGTTGTAGAACACATATGAGTAAAAGCTATTATCCAAAAGGGTCTTCGTTTCAACTGATATTTGATTTCCGGGTTTAAATTAAACTTAAATCCAAATCTTCTCTTTGATTTTTTTTCTTCTGATGATTTGGTTACATGGAACTCATTTAAATTTTTTCTATCTCTAACTATAAGATAAGAAAGCGGGGAAAACATCAATGTTATAACAGCAATGACTAAAGCAGTATTTCTTATACCATATGTTAATAAAGAATAAGCTAAAAAGGGAGCAACCCATCCGGCAATATGTGTTCCGGTTATTGAAAAGGCCATTGCAAATGTCTTTTTTTTGTCAAACCAATTATTCATCAGTGTCATAGTAGGAAGCCATCCAGCCAAAGCTGATCCAAAACTTATAAAAAAATATCCTATATATAACTGATACAAATGTTCGGTAAATGCTATAAAAAGAAAACCAACAAATGTTACAACATTGCCTATCACCATAATTCTTCTGACTCCAAATCTGTCCAATAGATATCCTTCTATTGGGCCAAGTAATGCTGATTCAGCTCTGGCAAATGAACTGGCTCCAGAAATAACTGCTCTTCCCCACCCTTTTTGTCGCTCAAATGCTTTAAGAAAAAAACCTGTTCCCTGAAAATTGGCAATTGTCATTAATCCAATTACTAAATTTCCAAACAGTGCTAAAATCCACCCATAATATCTTGGTGAGCTTTCTTTATTTTGGTCGTAATATATTTTAAAACTCATAAATGCAACACAAGAATTAACTACCAATCATACCTTTTTTTGGAAGAGAAAAACATAAAACAGATCCAAATAAAGCCATAATTCCTAAAATAAAAAATGCTATTGAATAATCCCCTCTTGTATCAAAAAGATAACCTGTTAAAACTGGACTTGAAACAGATCCAATATTAATTACCATCCCTGACAATCCAAAAAAGGTAGCAAAAACTGATCTATCAAAATAATCGCCTCTGATAGAAGTAAATAAAGGATTTCTGCCACCAAAAGCAATGCCGTAAAATATTGCAAAAACAATTATGCCCACAATATTCCTAACAAATGAAAGTATAAACAAAGCAATACTTTGGATTATTAAAAAAATAGTCAAAACATACTTTTTAACTATTCTATCTCCCAAATATCCTCCAATAATCTGAGCAAATAAAGCAACAGTGGAATAAATCATTACTATATATCCTGCCTGCACTGTAGAATATCCAATATCAGTAATATGCGCAGGTAAATGTACTCCTACAGTAACAACGGAAGCAGTAGAAAACATATGAGCTATTGCAATAATCCAAAATGGTCTATGAGTTAAACCATATTTAATTTTCGGACTTAAATTAATTTTTAAAGAAAATCTTTTTCTTTCAGATTTGTCATTTATTATTTTCGTTTCTGAACTCTTAATTATTTTGTCTCTTATTATCAAATATGACAATGGTGAAAAACATAAAAATATTAATGAGATCACAAAAGTTGTCTGTCTTATACCATAATTTTGAATTGAAAATGCTAAAATAGCTGCTGCCCATCCTGCAAAATGAACTCCATTCATTGACATAGCCATAGCAAAAGTTTTTTTCTTATCGAACCAAGCATTCATTAATGTAATAATTGGAAGCCATCCTGCAATTGCAGTACCAAAACTCATAAAAAAATAAGATATATAAAGAGATAAAACAGTTGTTGTAGATGATAAAAGGTAAAAACCAAAAGCACTGACAACAAACCCGACAGTCATTACTTTTCTTGCTCCAAACTTGTCAAGTATAAAACCTTCAACAGGTCCAAACAAAGCTGTCTCAGCTCTAGCAAATGCACTAGCCCCTGAAATTAAAGTTCTACTCCAATTATATTTAGATTCAAAAGCTTTAAGAAAAAAACCTGTGCCATGCATTCCTGAGAGGCTAGATAATGCAATAATGAAATTACCGTATAATGCAATTATCCATCCATAGTAAGCTATTGAACTTTCTTCTGATGATTTATACTTGAATTTCATTATATTTATTTAATCATGAAATACAACTTTGTTTGTTTAAATTGTAATACAACTATTAAACCAAATCCTAATATTTCAACATGCCCAGAACCTAATTGTGAAGGAGCATTCGAAATAGTTTACACAAATATAAATACCAAATCACCACAAGAAACACTAATTCCATTGTCAAATATTTCAAATTTATCTTATCTAGGACAGGGAAACACTCCAATTGTAAGATTAAATACTCTTTCTTATAATTTCGGTATAAATAACATTTATGCAAAACTTGAATATATGAATCCTACAGGTTCTTTCAAAGACCGAGGTTCAGCTATGATGATTTCCGCACTTAACGAATTTGGAATAAATGAAATTGTTGAAGATTCATCTGGGAATGCAGGTGCATCAATATCCGCTTATAGTGCTTATTCAAAAATAAAATCGCATATATTTGTCCCTGAAAATGCACCAAAAAACAAAGTGTCTCAGATTCAACTATATGGAAGCATTGTACATAAAATTCCCGGGCCAAGAGATAATTCCACCATAGCAGCAATAAAATATAGTGAAGAAAATTCCATTCCATATTCTTCACATAATCTTAGCCCATTCTTCATTGAAGGAACTAAATCATTTGGTCATGAAATTATAAAACATTTCAATAATAAGCAACCTGATCATATATTATTCCCTGTAGGTAACGGTTCACTTTTAATAGGTTCTTATAAAGCTTATGAAGAAATTAAGAAAATTAATCCTGATATAAAAATTCCAAAACACCACGGGATTCAAACAGAGTCTATCTCACCCATCATTGAAATTTTTTCAAATAACAAATGGTATCCTGAACAAGCAAAATCAACAATTGCAAATGGAATAGCAATATTAAATCCACCAAGAAAATATCAATCTGCAAATGTGATAAAAAAAACAAATGGCCAAGGAATTAAAGTAAGTGATGAAAGCATATTAAAATGGCAAAAAGAACTTGCAAGAAAAGATGGTATTTTCGCAGAAATCACATCTGCTGCAGTATTGTCTGGTCTAGATAAGTTAGTTAAACAAAAGATTATACTTCCTGATGAAAATGTTTTATTACCTATTACAGGTTTTGGTCTAAAAGACCCGCCAAAAGATTTATTTAATTAATTCCATAGTTTTCTTAAATCCTTCAATAGATCCTTCAATGCTTGCCCAGTCCACACAAAATGAAATTCTAAAATAACCTTTTTTCCCAAATCCTGATCCTGGGACAACAAGAACTTTATTTTCTTTCAATAAATTTGTGAATTCCACATCATCCTCAATTGGGCTTTTAGGAAACAAATAAAATGCTCCCTGAGGTATTTCAAATTCATATCCCAATTTTCCAAGTTCATCGCACAAATAATTCCTTCTTAACAAATATTCTTCCACATCAACTGAACTAAATAAAATATTTGAAACTGCTCTTTGCATAAAAGCTGGGGCATTTACAAATCCCAATACTCTGTTAGCAAAAACTATTCCATCCATTAATAAATTTTGATTACTAATTTTAGGACTTAAGGCAACATATCCAATTCTTTCACCCGGAATAGCAAGATCTTTTGAAAAAGAACTTGCTATTATAGTATTTTTATAATAATCCAGTATATTAGGACAATCTAATCCATCAAAAACAATCCTTCTGTATGGTTCATCACTTATAACAAATATTTCCCTATTAAATTTTTTTTCATAATTATTTAATATTTCAGACATTTTTATGAGAAATTGTTCACTATAAACAACTCCCGAAGGATTATTTGGAGAATTAATTATTACAGCTTTTGTTTTATTATTAATATTTTTATTAAACGAATCTAAATCTGGAATAAATTTATCATCAGAATCTACTATTCTGGTTATCCCAGAATGATTATCTGTATAAAAATAATATTCGGGAAAAAATGGAGTGAATAGTATTACTTCATCATCAGGATCTAATATAGCTTTCAAAATAACATTTAATGCTCCACCTGCACCTCCTGTCATTAATACATTAGACAGTTTAAAAGAGTGATTTGTTGTTTTAGTTAAAAATTCAGCAACTTTGAATCTTGTTTGATCCAACCCAGCATTTGGCATATATCTGTGTGCAGATTTATCAGGATTATCAATAAGTTTTTTCAATTCATCATACAAATCATCTGGTGGTGAAAATATCGGGTTCCCCAAAGATAAATCAAAAACATTCTCTGCTCCATACTTCTTTTTTAATTCTATCCCATCCTCAAACATTCTTCTTATCCACGATCCTTGTTTAAGAAAATTTTTCATTTTATTTGATATTGTCATTAAATCATTCCCTTTCATGAATATTAATTATTATACCAATAGAGATAATAAATTCATTGATTAAACTATGAATCAGTTGATATAAATCGGCAATTTTATTACAATTCTTTCTCAGGGCCCGTAGCTCAGTGGTAGAGCGGTCGGCTCATAACCGATTGGTCGTAGGTTCGATCCCTGCCGGGCCCATAAATCATATATACCTAAAAGATTAAATTTGGTAAAATAATCCAACCGCCGAGGTAGCTCAGTGGTAGAGCACAGCACTGAAAATGCTGGTGTCGGCAGTTCGATCCTGCCCCTCGGCACAGAATTATAATGCGGAAGTGGCTCAGTGGTAGAGCATCTCCTTGCCAAGGAGAAGGTCGCGAGTTCGAATCTCGTCTTCCGCTCCACACCTTTGTATAATGGATTATATCTATGCGTAACAGATATTTTTTCTATAAAAGGACTTGCCATCTTGTATGTAATATACATAATAATTTTAGGCGATATATATGGATTACAAAACTAAAAATTGGATTGTTTATATTTTACTATGTAAGGATGCAACTTTTTATACTGGCATATCCAATGATATTAACAGAAGGTTATTGGAACATGAAAAGGGAAGCGGGGCAAAGTATACCAGAGGAAGAGGCCCTTTTAAAATCGTTTACAAAGCTTTCTTTAATACAGCAAGTGAAGCTTCTAAAGAAGAATATAGAATAAAAAAATTATCTAAAGTTCAAAAAATAAAATTGACAAAAGATTATTTAGAATTTAATAAATGACAAAAAAATTAAACAAGTAATGTAAATATTATTGGGAAACAAGAATTATATACTCGTTATCTGTTAAAAGTAAATTTTACAAAAAAGGATTTATAATTAATAACAATTTGAAACTGAAATGTGTATAGTGTTCAATGCATATAATTTAATGGAAGTAATAAATGAAGAACAAAACTTTTAAAAGTTTCTTAGATTCAAGAAATAAAAAAAATAACCCAAAAGATAAAAATAAAATAGGGAAAATTAAAACCAATACAAAAATAGGGAAAATGAATCGAAAGCCTAGTGTATAGAATAATGAATAAAAAAACTAAATTACTATTCCTTTTTATTCTCGGAATGTTTGTAGCTAATTTCCTAATCCCCCTGTTAAAATCAATCTTTTGAAAAGGCATTTAAATCTGATAAATCAGACAACATAAAAACCAAATATTAACCCTGCTACTTGTAATTTATTGCTAGAATAACATTTGTAACCCAACCCATACATAAATACTAGCAAACATTATTTAGGTTTATGAAGGGGTTTGTTGTTTGTAATAGATACTATATATACCCTATAATTAATTGCCAAGGAGAGGGTCACGAGTTCAAATGTCGTCTTCCGCTCCACAATCTAATTAGAAAAAATATCTAAAGAGAGTGAGAATATGAAATTTGTATTATTCAATAATGGCACTCCTGGATTATTAAGAACGGATGGGATCGTAGATCTAAGTACAATAATCCAGCCAATCACTTCAGAAACCGGACAAAAAGCGATGGAAGCCATCATCGAAAACTCAAAGAATCTTAAATCTGAACTTAAGCATATTGAGAAATCTGGCAATGCATTATCAATATCAGATGTAACTTTGAATGCACCGCTTCCTCAACCAAATAAAATTTTTTGTATGGGTGGGAATTACACTGAATTTGGACATCGTGAACCAGGCCCAATGTGGGGATTTCAAAAATCAAACGATACTGTTATAGGGCCAGGGGAAACAGTAAATCTTCCACCTGAAGATGCAAATATCTTTCACCATGAGGCTGAATTAGTTCTAGTATTCGGACGCCCCGGTAAAAATATAAAAGAAGAAGAAGCATTTGACTATGTTTTTGGTTACACCTGTGGTGTAGACGTATCTGCTCGTATGCCTGGTGGATCATTTAAATTTCAACCATGGCGTGGAATTTCTGAACATAAATCTTACCCTACTTTTGCTCCAATGGGACCGTCTTTAGTAACAAAGGATGAAATTACCGACCCCCAAAACATGCAAATCAGTCTAACTGTTGATGGTGAATTAAGAGGAAATTTCAACACTTCTGATATGGCGCACTCAATTGCAAAATCCATTGCTTTTGTAAGTCAATTTGAAAATATTAATATAGGAGATGTATTATACACAGGTACAAATCATCAGGGACTTGGTGCAATGCAGGATGGTGATAATATAAATATAGAAATAGATCAACTTGGAGGATTTTCTTTCAGTGTCAAAGATTCATTAAAACGTCGATGGGAAAAGGGAATAGATGAGGAAACTGCAGAAGATATCCGTGAAGGTACAGGTGGCCCAGGTCGTAGAAAAAGACCAATCTCTTAAAAATTAATTATTTCTATTTTTTCTATATCTATTTTTTAAAGATTTATTTCTTGAGTAAAACTTTTTTTTCTTACCACTTATTCTTCCATGTTGATTAAGATTATCTATATTACCTTTCAATGAATATTTTGAATCTGAAAGTGTTATTGATGTTCCAATCAATCTTTCAATTTTTTTAATACTGGATTTTTGTGGAGGTATAACAAAAGAAATTGCTTTTCCTTCTCTGCCAGCTCTTCCAGTTCTACCTACTCTATGTACATAATCATCTAATTGGTCAGGCAAATCAAAATTTATAACTACAGAAATATGAACCACATCAATTCCTCTTGATGCTATGTCAGTAGCTACTAATATTCTGAATTTCCAGTCAGAAAAACCCTTAAGTGATGTTTTTCTTTGTGCCTGAGTTCTGTTTGAATGAATTTCAGTGGCTGTATGTCCCATATTTCGAATATCTTTTGCTAATTTTTTTGCACCGTATTTCGTTCTGGTAAAAATAAGTATAGAGTCATTATGATATTGATCTAACAAGGATTTGAGTAATTGTAATTTATTACTTTTGGGAATTATAAATGCTTCATGATCTAATTTGTCAGGCGTTGTCCCCTGAGGTGTGATTTCAATTTTTTTTGGATCATTCATAAATCTGTGAACTAATTTAGATATAGCCTTAGGCATAGTTGCAGAAAATAACATCATCTGGTGTTTAGATGTAATTTTTTCTAATATTTTTGTTATTTCAGGCAAAAATCCTTCATCAAGCATTCTGTCTGCTTCATCTAATGTTAAGACATTAATTTTATTTAACTTAAACTTCCCCTGATTAATTAAATCAGCCAATCTACCAGGAGTTGCTATTATAATATCCGGATTATTTTTTAAACTTACAATTTGTCTTTTCTGAGATACTCCACCAATTATGATTGAGCAGTGTAAATTCCATAATTTCCCTACTTCTCTTATAGAATTTCCAACCTGAATCGCCAATTCACGTGTAGGAACTAAAATAAGCCCCTGTCCTTTATTTCTAACCACTTTTTCAATCATAGGTATACCAAAAGCCAGTGTTTTACCAGTACCAGTCTGTGCTACGCCTATAACATTTTTACCATTCAATGCCAGTGGGATAACTTCTTTTTGAATAGGGGTGGGAATGGAAAATTTCAAATAATCTAAAGCAGATATAGTTTTTTCATCTATACCTAACTTAATAAAATCGTTCGAATGTTTAGTTGTCTGCAACATAATGTAATGACCTCAATGCTCTTAAGGCCATATTTTGACATGAAGAGTTAAAAATAAATCAATGATAATTAAAATACAAAAATCCGGAAGATACTATGGTATATAAGGTGTTAATATAATGCAACTATAAAATTGAAAGTAAATAATTTATGACTGAAACAAAAATTCTTGATGGCGGGACAGGTTCTGAAATCAGAAGAAGAGGTTATGATGTACCATCACATATTAAATCAATCTGGTCTGCACAGGCACTAATAGATAACCCTGAAGTTGTAGAACAAA
>VFGQ01000038.1 GCA_009391605.1 SAR202 cluster bacterium | reverse complement strand
AAATATAGTAAAGATGCGTATTTGAAATTATTGCGATCTATGTACAAACAAGAAATTTATTAATTTGTAGTTTGTACTTTTTTATCTGATTTTAAGTTGGTTTTGGATGAAAGCTTAATCTTTTTTTCTCCTATTATTCCTTCAGGTTTGAATACTATGACCAATGTGATCAGTAATCCAATCATAAAAAATTTCAAATTTGGGTCAGCAAGAAAGCCGGGTAAAAAATCAGTCCATGTCCATATAGCCCATACTATAAAAGCTCCAATGATTGCTCCTTTATTATTCCCACTTCCACCTACCATCAGCATAGCCCAAATAATAAAAGTAGCCATTAATGGATCAAAAGTTAAAGGATCTAGATATCTTATCCCATGGGCATAGACCACCCCTCCAATACCCATTATACATGCACCTAAAACAAAAGATTGAAGTTTAAATAGAAATACATTTTTTCCACCAGCAGCTGTTGCAATTTCATCTTCTCTTATTGCTTTAAGTACCCTACCCCATGGTGAATTTATTGCTCGCTGTACTATAAGGTATAAAATAAAAATAAGTAATAAAATAAAAAATCCATAGAAATAGTTATAATATGCTGGATGGAACCAATCACCTAAGAATTTTGGTATCCTGTACATACCCCTGGACCCATTGGCTAGCCATTTTTCATTTAGAAATATAAATCTGACAGTTTCCGCTAATCCTAATGTAGAAATTGCAAAATAATCATCACGTAATTTTAAGGTTATCCATCCAATTATTGTTGCAGCTATACCGCATATTAAAATTGCACCTAGCATACCAGCAAAATACCATAAATCTAAACCAAGATTAAAAATTCCCATATTTTGGGGTAAATTTCCTCCCCAAATAAAATCTTCAAACATTTCTGGTGAAGGACTTGAGGATGTTAGTATTGCAGCAGTATAAGCACCAAGGGCGAAAAAGGCTGATATTCCTATATTGAAAATCCCGGTATATCCCCAATGGATATTTAACCCCAAAGAGAATATTGCATATATTCCTGCAATTACTATATATGTGGATAAATAATTAAATATTGACAATATAAAATCCATTACTCTTTGCCTCCTAGTAATCCTCTTGGTTTTACTAGCAATACTAATAACATAATTGTAAAGGCTACACCTAATTTATAAGCAGGGTTTATATATTCTGTGGAAACCTCCATTGATATACCTACAATAATTGCTCCTATGAATGCACCATATGCGTTACCAACCCCACCTAAAACAACAGCTGCAAAAATGGGGATTAACAATTTCCAACCCATTTGTGGCATAAATTGAGCTGAAAATACTGATACTAATATACCAGCACTTGCAGCTAAACAGGCTGCTAATATCCAAGTATTAATTATTACTCTATTAACATTAATCCCTGTTACCATTGCCAAATCAGGATTATCAGAAGTTGCTCGCATAGATTTTCCAATTTTGGTGTATTGCAAAATGTAATGAGTTATAAAGCATAAAATTATAGCTGAAATTCCAAGGAATATTAAATCAGGAGGTACCGCAATCCCGAGACCTAAATCTAAAAAAGGTTTTGAAATTCTGTCAAAACTTCTTAATTGAGTGCCAAAGATTGTCTGTATAGCTCCTCTGAGTAAGATTGCAATTCCAAATGAAGACATGGCTAACATCACATCACTACTTCCCCTGTTTCGTAATTTTCTATATACAAAAATTTCTAGTAAAATCGCTATTGATGCTAATATAAGCATTGCAATTGGGATAGCCAATAAAAGCGGTGGGCCAAATGTGAAGATCCAAAGACCAACTTGATTGAATCCTAATAATGCAAATAAGCCTGTAAACGAAAAATTATCAGCATAAGAAACATATTCTATGTTTACGGATGATGCAGCAAATGGAAATGCGAGATATGCAGCCAAAGTCATGAAGTCTCCATGAGCTACATGTGCAAATTTAACAATTGCATACAATAATGTAATCCCTATAGCTCCCAGTGCAAATACAGTTCCAATTAGCAAACCATGTACATATAAATCTTGGACGCCTAAAATAAAAGCTAAACCTAAAGAAATAATAAAAAAGAGAATAATTTTTATACTAGTTGGAATATTATTAATATTTTGTGAAATTTGATTGTATGTGTTCATGAAATTTATTATTTTCCACCTAGATAAAGAGATGCAATTTCTTTATTTTTTAATAAACTTTTACCTGTACCTTCTGCTTTATTTTCTCCTGTTGCAAGCACATAACCTCTATTTGATCTTTCAAGTGCAGCTTTAGCATTTTGTTCAACCATTAGCACCGCAACACCAGCTTTATGAATTGTTAAAATTGTTTCAAAAACTGAATTTACAAGGTTTGGGGCTAAACCTGCTGATGGTTCATCTAATATAATCAATTTGGGTTTTAACATCATAGCTCTAGCAAAAGCTAGCATTTGTCTTTGTCCCCCGGATAGTTGACTTGCGGGATCATTTCTTTTTTCTTTTAAAACTGGAAACAATTCATACATTGATTCTATTGATTCAGCCATTCCTTCTTCTTTTATAAATGAGCCCATTTCCAGATTTTCTTCTATTGAAAGTGATGGGAAAACATTGTCTGATTGAGGGACATAAGATAAACCTTGTTTAATTAAATTTTCAGTGTCAAAATTATTTATTGTAGTTAATTTATTATCAATCAAAAAATCAATATTCCCTGAAGTTGCTCTGAGTAATCCAAATATTGTTTTCATTAAAGTTGATTTTCCACAACCATTAGGCCCAATGATAGTTACAATTTCATTTTCATATATTACTATAGAAACTCCATGTAATATTTCAGTTTCTCCATATCCTGAGAATACATTATTGACTTCTAAAATTTTAGTTTTGTTTTTCATTTAATTTCCCAAATATGCATTTACAACAGCAGTGTTATTTCGAATAGATTTTGCATTACCCTCTGCTAATTTGCTTCCATAACTCATTACAATTATT
>VFGQ01000020.1 GCA_009391605.1 SAR202 cluster bacterium | reverse complement strand
TGGAAGCCAAGTATGTAATGGGAATTGCGCAGATTTACCAATTGCACCAAATAATATTCCCAAGCTAAAAATCAAAGCTAATTCATTCCCTTCTGGTGTTTGCAATACCTGATTTAAAGATGTAATTGACAAAGGATCTGCAACAGAATTTAATCCTGTTGAAATCAAAGGTGTAATTCTTGATATATTAGAAACAATATAAAGAATACCTACCATAAAGCCAAAATCACCAATCCTGGTAATAATAAAAGCTTTTTTAGCAGCATCAGTTGCTGATTTTTTATCATACCAAAATCCAATTAATAAATATGAGCACAATCCAACTAATTCCCAGAACACAAACATTTGTATTAAATTACCTGCTAATACTAATCCCAGCATTGACCAAGTAAATAAATGTAAGAAAATATAATATCTTGGGTATTCAAAATCCTTCATATAACCTAATGAAAACATATGGACTAAGAAACTAACTGAGCATACTACAAATAACATTACAGAAGTTAAAGAATTCAAATAAATAGAAAATCTCAAAATAAAACTGTCAATTTTCAAAAATTCCATTGCAAAAACTTCAGGGTTTTCAGGAGTGTGAAAATCTAAAAAAACAATACATGAAAGGATAAATAATACAAATGATGAAATAGTGAAAAATAAACCTATGTATTTCTTTGGAATTGTTCTTAAAGGATATAACAGAACAATTGTTAGTATTGAAACAATTGGCAGTAAAAATATTCCTGTTATTTGTATGTTCATTTAAATCTTCCTCATAATTTCATCAGCTACATGTTCCCTGCCTATCGGAACATAAATAACAAAGCTTGAATTTTCTGACCAATCTAATATATCTTGATTTTCTGGTAAAATCTTACAAGGAAGTCCCTCTGATTCAATTGTATTTTTCCACATTTCCGCAGAAATTAAATTTGGTGCTGTAGAATATTTAGTCCACATACTTTTTACCCTTTAAGATGAGATGCGTCTTTAATAAAAATACTTTGCTTATCTTTATATACACTCATAACAATAGCTAATCCTAAAGCTACTTCTGCAGCAGCAATAGTTATAACAAAAACTGCAAACAAATTACCAAATAATACCTGTGCAGGATCTAATGTAATTGGAGCTATATACCTTGAAGCTGCTACAGCTGCAATATTAACTGAATTTAACATTAATTCAACTGACATCAAAATAGCTATAATGTTAGATTTAATTACCACACCTGTAAGTCCAATACAAAACAAAATAGCAGATATTATTAAAAATCCTTCCAAAGTCATTCTGTTCTCTCTTTTACTAAACTAATAGCCCCTATAACAGCAGCTAATAATATAAACGAAGAGGCAATAAAAGGAACAACTAAATTTGAAACAAGTATTTTTCCAATATAATATATAGAATTCTGATAAGCACTTACTACAATTTCCATTTCATTTGTATCTAGTGTTGTTATAGTATCCCAATCAAAAACTGTAATAGAAATTATTAAAAAACCACACATGAAAAATCCTAGGAAAAATCCAGCTATTCTAAAATTTGAAAAGGGATTACCTATTTCTACATTCTTCGTAAACATAATTGCAAAAATTATAACTACTGAAATAGCACCAACATAAATTATAAGTTGAACAGCTGCCAGGAATTCTGCGAAAAGTAAAATAAATAATGCAACTACACCCAAAAAAGTAGCTGCCAAAAAAAGTGCTGCTCTAAATATATCTTTGGTTAATATAACCATCAATGCACTAGTTAGTGTTATCAATCCTGTAAGATAAAAAATTATATCTGCTATTTGCATCATTTTTATTTATTTCCTAATCCATTTATTTTTTAGATCTGTTTGTGATGGTTTTTGATGCCTTCCCGCTTTATCCCAAGATATTTCCTCATCAAATGGAGAATAATTATCTTTTTGCTCTAATTGAGGTCTAAACCAATGACTGGGTTTCTTTTCAGATTTCTTCAATCTCTCGACATCAATAACTAAATCATTTCTTTTATATTGCCCTTCTTCAAATCCGCTTCCCATATGCAAAGCATCATAAGGACAAGCCTCCACACACAATCCACAAAACATACATCTTCCAATATCAATATCAAAAGTTTCAATATCATAATTTTGACCTTCAGCATAATTCTTGCCAGTTTGATCAGTTACAATTTTGATTATTCCTAAAGGACAAAATTTTGCACAACTCGCACAACCAGTACACCTTTCTTCATACCAACTAAACTCTTCGCCACGAAATCTAGGATGCTGATCAACTTTGTCTGATATGACAATCATACCCATCATTGATTTAAGTGTCTTCATAGGATTAGTAAAAGCATATGATATAAAATTTTTATTATCTAATTTTGCCAAATCTATAATACTTGCTTTTCTATCAGGATATTGAGTGGTATTTATTCTCTGAAAAAACAAGATATTTTTCAATGTTATTCCTAATCCTTTTATTAATCCTAATCCATACATATTATTCTCCTAAACTATGCATCCATCTTAGCCAATTCTGATGGTACAGGTTCTTTTAATTTCAATCTCTTTTGACCTAATATATTAGCAATCAGATAAATAAAAACTACAAAAGTTGACATGTTAATAATTATCTGCAAAATATAATTATCTCTAATGAAAACTAACTCTAAGCCAACCAATAAAGTATTTAATATTGCCGCTGGCATCAAAACCTTCCATGCAAAACCCATAATTTGATCAATTCTTAACCTAGGCCAGGTAGAACGAAACCATAATAATATTGCAGTAATAACAAAGCTCTTAGATGCAAACCATAATATACCTGGGATTGGTAAAAATTCTAAAAATTTTATTGAGTTAGAGCCTCCAAGAAATAAAACAGTAAACAAACTTGCAGTAAATATTGGTGCTAAAAATTCAGAAAGTTGAAAAATAGCAAATTTCATACCAGCATATTCTGTAATATATCCTCCAATAAGTTCAGATTCTGATTCAATCATATCAAAAGGTGCTCTGCTCATTTCAGCAATAGCAGCAATCAGGAAAGTCATAGCTCCCAATGGTTGTAATATAATAAAAGGAATGCTAGCTTGGGCATTTACAATTCCAACTAAACTTAATGATTGTGAAACCATTACTATTCCCATTAATGAAACCGCCATAGGTACTTCATAACTTATTAGCATTGCAACTGCTCTGATAGCCCCTAAAGTTGCATATTTATTCCTTGAAGCCCATCCTGCCATAAATACTGACAGAGCATTAACTGATGTAATACCTAACACAAACAGCAATGCAACATTTGTATTTCCAAGCTGGGAATCTATTCCAAGAGGGAGAAATGCATAAACCAATAAAGTTGTACAAAGAAATATTATAGGTGCAGCAATAAAAACCATTTTATCAGCAGTTGCTGGAATAATATCTTCTTTAATCAATAATTTCACGGCATCTGCGATAGGTTGTAAAATACCAAAGGGCCCCCATCTATTTGGTCCAGGTCTATTTTGGAATCTTGCAATCACTCGCCTTTCAAACCAAGTATATACTGACCCTAATCCAATTAAAAAAGTACAAATAGCGACTGACATAATTAAACCCGAAATTATAAAAACCAATTTATCGGGTAAAAAAAACAATAAATCAACTAAAAATAAATTCAATGTATTGAAACTAATCAAAATAACCTACTTTTCTCATAAACTATCTATCTACCTCTCCTAAAACAATATCTATACTGCCAAAATTGACAATTAGATCTCCAATTTTACCCCCTACAGTCATTTCTTTAAGTAGAGTCAAATTAATAAAAGAAGGGGCTCTGATTTTACATCTATATGGAGATATTCCGCCATCACTCACTAGATAAAAACCTAATTCTCCTTTTGGGCCTTCAATTCCTACATAAGCTTCTCCTTCAGGTGCTCTAAGAATAAGGGGTACATCTTCATTTCTTACAGGGCCAGGTTTAACTAAATTAATACATTGTGTAATTATTTTAATACTTTCCCTCATCTCTTTTATTCTAATTAAATACCTATCAAAAGTATCTCCTGTAGCACCGATTGGAACATCAAAATCTAATTCATTATATATTTCATAAGGGGTTGCTTTACGTAAATCCCATTTTACACTTGAAGCTCTAAGCATTGGACCTGACAACGAAGCATCAATTACTTGTTCTGGTGTCAAAACACCTACACCTCTTGTCCTTGAAAGAACAATCTCATTCCCAGTAATTAAGCTTTCCAATTCATCTATTTGGTTAGGCATAGATTCTAAAAATAATTCCAAATCATCCCAAAATTCCTGAGGAGTATCCTGAAAAATACCTCCAGGTCTCATATAACTTAAAGTTATCCTAGCACCACATAAGATCTCAAACAGATCAAGGATTTTTTCTCTTTCTCTAAAACAATACATGAGAGGGGTACCAAAAGCACCAAGATCATTTAATAAAAATCCAGTAGCCATAAGATGACTTGCTATCCTTTGTAATTCGGCAACTATTACTCTAATATAGCTAGCCCTTTTCGGGACCTCTATATTACATAGCTTTTCAACAGCAGATACATAAGCTAAATTATTAGACATTGATGCAACATAATCTAGTCGATCTGTTAAAGTTACAATTTGAACATAAGTTCTTTCTTCTGCAAGTTTTTCTGTTCCTCTATGAAGATAGCCAAAAACTGGTTCAAGATCCACAATTGTTTCACCATCCAAAGTAACTCGTAATCTAAATACCCCATGCATACTAGGATGCTGTGGTCCAAAATTTATTGTTACTAATTCACTGTTTAATGACAAATCACTCCCCTATTTTAAAAAATCTTTTCTTAAAGGATGTCCTTTAAATCCTTCCCATAATAATATTCTTTTCATATTAGGATGCCCTTCAAAAAAAATACCCATTAAATCCCATATCTCTCTTTCTTGTAATTCCGCACCTTTCCATATTGATATAACTGAATGAATTGAATTCCCATCCCTGCCATATAATTTTGATTTCACAACCAAGCTGGTATTATTAATTAAAGAATCCAAATGATAAACAACTTCAAAAAATTCAACATAATCTACAGCGCTAATTGATTTTAAATAATTAAATTGAAATTTTTTATTATTTTTCAATTCTCTGCAAACTTCCAATATATATTTACTATTTACATACAAATTACCATTCTCTGTATCAACTTCTAGCTTTAGAGTGTCAGGTAAACTTTGCAAAACTGTATTTAAATTAAGGAATTTTGTCATACTATTCAAATAATTGCTTTAAATCTAAATTTTTATATCTTTTTATCTTTTCGTGTAACATCATTATTCCGAATAACAAAGCATCAGGTCTTGGGGGGCAACCAGGGACATAAACATCAACAGGTATTATATGATTAACTCCAGGAACAACACTATAACTTTGATAATAAGGGCCTCCACTTGTTGCACAAACACCCATAGATATTACCCATTTTGGATCTGGCATCTGATTATATACTCTTTCTATAATCGGGGCCATTTTCCAAGTTACAGTACCTGCAATTATAATCAAATCTGCTTGCCTTGGAGAAGCTCTAAATACTTCCATTCCAAATCTACTTAAGTCAAATCTAGACATAGCACTTGCCATCATCTCAAACGCACAACAGGCAAGGCCAAAAGTTAATGGCCAAACAGATGATTTTCTTCCCCAGTTTACAAGAGAATCTACAGACGTGATCATTAAATTCCTATCTAAATCATCCGGAACTTCAATAATGGGTTCAGGTAATGGTTTAGTATTAGTTTTAAGTAATTTATTTACATCTTGCCCCTCTTCAGAATCAATTAAAGATGTTTGATCATGTAAAGGTTTATCTATATTAAAATTTAATAAATTTAAATCTTGATTATCATTTGATCTCATTCTAAACTCCTTATATCCATTCCATCGCTTTTTGCCTCCAGGCTAAAAACCATCCAAGAATTAAGACGCCAATAAAAACAAACATCTCAATTAAAACTATTAATCCATATGCATCATTTAACTTTATTAAAGATGCAGCCCAGGGAAAAAGAAATATAACTTCTACATCAAATATTAAAAACATCATTGCAAAAGTATAATATCTAAAATTAAATCCACTCCAACGGGAAGAAAAAGTTCGGATACCAGCTTCATATATATCAGTTTTCACTGGAGTGGGATTATTTTTTCTAATACCAATAATTTTGAATAAGAAAGAAGCAAAAAGCATCCCGGCTGGAACTAATAATGCTACAACAAAGAATAAACTAAAATACCCATATCTTTCAAAATAAATACTATATTCTTCCATTTACCTAAATACAAAGAAAATTTATAAAGGCTAAATTACATTTTAGAAGTTATCATATTATGATATAAATTAATAGCAATAATCACAATTGAAATGAAAAAAACTCTTGCTTTTGCTAGACTCTAGAAAACAAACAACTTAAAGATATAATTTAAATTTGAAAGATCCAATAATTCTTAATAAATACAAATTATTAATAAATGATGAATTAAAATCCATCATTTTAAACGACAAAAACTACCAATTTTCAAAATTTATTTTTCCATATATAGTTCCATCTCAAAATTCAAATATTCCAAAAAGAGTAAGATCATCTATTTTTCTAGAAATAATTGAAGGGTTTAAACTAAACCCTTCAGAATTTTTAGATTTAGCTTGTTCAATAGAATTAATCCATGAATTCTCACTTATACATGATGATATTCAGGATAAAGATGAAATTAGAAGAGGAGCTCCTACATTATGGAAAAAATTAGGAGAATATAAATCTATTATATTAGGGAACATCATAAAAAATATTTCTGACACCATAACAAACATTGATACCAGTAATAAACTAACCAACAAGTCTAGGATTAATATTATTAAACAATTTTCTAATATGTGTATCTCTATGATCGAAGGACAATATCTTGATATTAATTTTGAGACCCAACAAATTATAAGTATGAATGATTATAAAAATATGATTATTAAAAAAACAGGAGCTCTGATGACTTTAGCGTTTCAGCTTCCAGGTATATTATCAGGACAGAATGAGCAAAGTATAAAACAGTTACAAAAACTAGGAATAATATTTGGTATTCTGTTCCAAATATCTGATGATTTACTTGGTATATGGGGAAATCCCATAAAAACTGGAAAATCTAATTATTCTGATTTTAAAAATAATAAAAAAACATACCCCATATTACTTTCTATGAATAAATTTGAGGAAAAAGATAAAATATTATTTAATAATTTATTATCTAATTTAAATAATGAATCTTACCTTTTAATAATAGATATATTAGAAAAATATAAAATAAAATCAACCATTCAGAAAGAATGTAATTCGTATTTAGATCAAGCTATAGAATTAATCATCAAATCTCAGTTAACTAAAAAAAGTAAAACAAATATTGTAGAATTATTTAAATATGTAATAGAAAGAACTAAATGAAGAAGACTAATAAATATCTAATTATCGATACAGACCCAGGTGTGGATGATGCTTTATCTCTTGCTATGTTGAGTAATATACTCAAAAACAATGATGATAATATCATTTTTTCCAGTATTGGAGGGAATACATCATTAAGGAACACTCATAAAAATCTAATAAATATACTTTCAGATCTTGAGATTTCTTACAAACAATTACTCAAAGGAGCTGATAGTACTTTACTTGGAGAAAAGTTTACAGATGCAGAACATTATCATGGAAAAGAAGGCTTGACGTTAAAGTTAAATAATTCAAATTTAAGAACTCATAATCTTGAAACTTATGAATATATTCATGAAATATACAATTCACAAAAGAATGCAAAAATAAAGCTACTAATGTTAGGCCCGCTGACAAATTTGGCAAAAACCTTAATTTCTTTTCCCGAAATAAGTTCAATCATAGATGAAGTAATAATAATGGGAGGTGCATTTTTTACAGAGGGGAATGCCACTAAGTATGCTGAATTTAATATTTATGCTGATGCTGAATCTGCATCTATAGTATTTAATTCAAAATTAAATATAAGAGTAGTCGGGCTTGACGTTTGCAATGACTTAATAATAGATAAAATCAAATTTTATAATAATGAATACTCATTTTTAAAATCTGATACTAAGTCATCACAATTTAGTAAAAATATAATAAATAGTTTTTTCGAATATCACACAAATAAAAATGCCATGGCACTTTGTGATCCTATAGCCACTATTTGCTTAATTGAAAAAAATTTATTTACCTATAAGAATTGCTCTGTAAAAGTAATTACAGAAGGAGATAAAATAGGGCAAACAATTCCCCTAAATAATAATAACAATATTCAAATTGCTCACAAAATAAATGAAACAGAAATATGGAATCTGATTGATCAACTATTTATTCAATAAACAGTTGGAATTGTAATATAATATACTTAACTTTTTACTTTTAAGGAATTTCAATGAATAATAAAAATGTAATATCACGTAATTCAAAACTTGATGACAACAATTATAAATGGGGTTTTGATTTTGATTTCAATCCTGATAATGCTCCAAAAGGTTTATCAGAAGATATAGTAAAAATGATATCAAAAAAGAAAAATGAACCCAAATGGTTATTGGATTGGAGATTAAAATCTTTAAAGCATTGGTTTAAAAATCAAGAAAACGAACCAGAATGGGCAAATATCAAATTTCCAAAAATAGATTTTCAAGATATCAGGTATTATTCATCACCTACAAATAAACCAAACCCAAAAAGCTTAGATGAAGTTGATCCTGAAATGCTTAAAGCGTTTAATAAGTTAGGAATTCCATTAGAAGAGCAAAAAAAATTATCAGGTGTAGCTGTAGATGCCATTATGGATAGTGTATCAGTAGCTACTACTTACCAAAAACAACTAGAAGATGCAGGAGTAATCTTCTGCCCAATAAGTGAGGCTGTACAAAAATACCCGGAATTAGTCCAGAAATATCTTGGATCTGTAGTTCCTTACAGTGACAATTTTTACGCAACATTAAATTCTGCAGTTTTTACTGACGGGTCATTTATATATGTCCCGCCAGGAGTTAGATGTCCAGTAGAATTAATGACTTACTTTAGAATTAACGAACTGGATACAGGACAATTTGAAAGAACTTTAATCATTGCCGACAAAGGAAGTTATGTAAGTTATCTAGAAGGATGTACTGCACCATTTCGAAAAAATAATCAATTACATGCAGCTGTTGTAGAATTAATTGCTCTTGAAGATGCAGAGATCAAATACTCTACTTTACAAAATTGGTTTCCAGGGGATAAAAACGGAGAAGGAGGAGTATATAATTTTGTAACTAAAAGAGGTAAATGTGCTGGTAAAAATTCAAAAATATCATGGACACAAGTAGAAACAGGTTCAGCAATCACATGGAAATATCCTTCAGTCATTTTACAGGGAGATAATTCTGTCGGCGAATTTTACTCTGTAGCATTAGTTAATAATTTTCAACAAGCTGACACTGGTACCAAAATGATTCATATGGGCAAAAATACTAAAAGTACTATAATTGCAAAAGGGATATCAGCTGGTAAAGCTAACAGTACATACAGAGGTATGGTTAAAATACTTCCTTCTGCAAAAAATGCAAGGAATTTCACACAATGCGATTCTTTGCTTGTTGGAGACAAATGTGGAGCACATACAATTCCATATATAGAAGTCAAAAACCCAACAGCTCAATTAGAGCACGAAGCTACAACTTCAAAAGTAAGCGATAATCAGTTGTTTTACACTCAGCAAAGAGGTATATCTTTAGAGGATGCTAATTACATGATTATTAATGGGTTTTGTAAAGGAATTTTTAAAGAACTCCCATTTGAATTTGCCATTGAGGCATCTCAACTTTTACGAGTTAGTTTAGAAGGAACAGTAGGATGACAAATAATAAAACATTATTAGAGATAAAAAATTTAAATGCTTCTGTAGCAGATACTCAAATTTTAAAAGATTTTAATTTAACAATAAACATGGGCGAAAAACATACTATTATGGGACCAAACGGATCAGGAAAGAGTACATTGGCAAATATTTTAGCTGGAAATCCTGAATATTTTGTAAATTCTGGGGAAATCAATTTTCTAGGTCAAACTTTAATAGATAAAGATCCGGAAATAAGAGCATGTTTAGGATTGTTTCTTGCTTTTCAATATCCCGTTGAACTACCAGGAGTAAGAATGTGGCAATTTCTTAAATCTTCTTTAGATTCTCAAAGAGAATATAATGGGAAAGATCCTTTAAGTACAAAAGACTTTGACTCAATTTTAAATGAATGTGCAGAAAAAGTAGATATTAGTCAGGATTTTCTTAAAAGAAATGTAAACGAAGGATTCTCAGGAGGGGAAAAGAAACGAAACGAGATACTTCAACTCTCTTTAATAAATCCAAAATTAGCAATATTAGATGAAACAGACTCAGGATTAGATATTGATGCTCTTAAAATTGTTTCAAATGGAATAGAAAATTTTTCTTCTTCAAATAATTCCATTCTTCTAGTAACACATTATCAAAGAATTTTAGATTATGTTAAACCAGATTATGTTCATGTAATGATAGACGGGAAAATCGTTAAATCTGGAGATAAAAGTTTAGCATTAGAGCTAGATAAAAAAGGATACGATTGGCTATCAAAAAAATAAAGTGACACTCATATGAATTCCAACACAAATTTTATAGATTTTGTATCCAAAACTACAGATAAATTAAATTCTAATAAAGATATAGCTAATGAATTTAGATTAAATAATTTATCTAAATTAAAACAAATTGGATTACCAACACACAGAAAAGGTAATGAAGAGTGGAAATATACAAATTTAAATAAATTTACATCGATTAATTATATTCTTCCAGTTGTAGAAACAGAAAATTCAAATCCCAAATCACAAGAATTATCACCTAAAGAATTTGATGTAATAAATATTATTAATGGTAAATTAAGCAAAAAGAATAATATAAATAATTCAAATATTAATATTAAAAGTAGCTCAATAAACACATTAACAACAAAAGAACTAAACAAATTTAATAGTTTACTGAGTGATACAAATGAAGAAATGGCAATATTAAATTCAGCCCTATGTACCGATTATATATTCATAAATATAACTGGCGATAGTGTTAAATTATTAATAAATTTTATTAACTATAACAATTCAGAAAATTTTATTCTAAACAATCCAAAAGTTTTCATTAATATTGATTCCAAATCTCAGCTTGAGCTTATAGAAAATCATTATGGGAACAAAAATTCAAAATATACATCAAATAATGTTTTGGAAATTAAAATCAATAAACAAAGTGATTTAAAACATTACAGATTATTGGAAGAATCAGAAAATTCTATACATACAAATACAACAAGAGTATACATTGATGAAAAATCTAAATTTAAATCTTTTGCATTTTCCAAAGGTGCTCAATTGGCTAGATATGATTTAAAAGTAAGTATGCCACATGAACATTCAGAAATAGAATTAAATGGATTATATTACACTTCGGGAAAAGAACATTTAGATAATTATATTAACCTTGATCATATAGCACCACATTGTATCAGCAGAATAAATTATAAAGGGATCTTAGATGGCGAATCACACGCAATATTTGGAGGTACTGTTTTAGTGAGAGAAGGTGCAATAAAAACAGATTCTCTTCAATCTGACAAAAATTTAGTTCTATCGCCCAAAGCAGAAATAGATAGTAAACCTAGCTTATTCATTTATGTAGATGATATTTTGGCTGGACATGGTGCCACGGCAGGTAATATTGATGAAAAAACAGTGTATTATATGAGAAGTAGAGGTTTAGATTTAGAAACAGCTAGTAAAATGTTAATTTCAGGATTTGCTATGGAAATCATTGATAAAGTGAATATAAATGAATTAAATGATTATCTGGTAAAAAATTATATCAATACGCTTCCTTCATATAAATTTGATTTTTAAATTATGAGTGAACTAAACGAAATATATCAAGAATTAATAATAGATCATAACCGCAGACCGAGAAATTTTGGAAAAATGAATAATTACACAAATTATTCAAAAGGTTATAACCCTTTATGCGGAGATGAGGTTGAATTTTACCTAGAAATTACAAATAACAAAATTAATAAAATTCAATTTACAGGTGTAGGCTGTGCTATATCAAAAGGTGCCAGTTCATTATTTACAGAAACACTAAAAAGTAAAAAAATAAACGATGCACAGCATATAACAAACATTTTTAAAAAAATGGTTACAAATCGATTAGACTCAAATGAAAACATTGAGGATTTAGGAGATTTAACTTTTCTTTCAGGTATTTCAGCTTATCCTGCAAGAATAAAATGTGCTATTTTAGCTTGCCATACAATAGAATCAGCTATAAGGAATGACCAAAGCACAATTACAACAGAATAAAATTTATATACTTAATTCTGTTAGAATATTTATATAATTCATTACATAAATACAAATGGTTGATTTTAAAACAATAATAAAAGATTTCCCGATATTAAACAGAAAGATAAAAGATAATAAATTAATTTATTTCGATAACGCAGCAACTAGCCAAAAACCAAAAGTTGTCATTGATACTTTGTCTAATTTCTATTCTAATAATAATGCCAATATTCATAGAGGAGTGCATACCTTAAGCATGGAAGCAACTTACCTTTATGACGAATCAAAA
>VFGQ01000135.1 GCA_009391605.1 SAR202 cluster bacterium | reverse complement strand
TTGACAATCATTATTTGCCCATGAATATCTGTTTCTACAAATGACATATTTTTCCTCCAATGCTAATTTTGTGATTACTATTATTTTGCACTTTATTTTTCAACACTCGCAAAATCTAAATATTTAAAATTCTTATATATTGATAAATGAATATTCTGTATATATTCTCCATTGTGTAAGCGTGTAGTCAAAGGGAAATTTAATTTATCAAATTCATCATTAATATTACTTGAATTATTATCTAAACATTCAAATAATACCCTCCCCTCCAGATGCTTAGGTATCCCTATATCGAGCAAAGTTAATATTGTTGGTAAAACATCAATATTACTAGAAGGTAAAAAAGTTCCTTGATTAACCTTGATTTCTTTACCTCCAATGACAAGTGAATTATGTATCTCCTGGGGACTCACAGACCCATGATTCCCTAAACCTTTTTTCAAACTGGTAGAATATACTTGTCCTTCAATATTTTTTAAATTATGTAATTTTTCCCAATTCATTGAAACAAACAAGTCTGGATTTCTTTTACCTGATTTAGCAAAAAGATCATAATTGTGTATCCCATTAATACTAATTTTATTACTTCCAGCAATAATTGGCCCTGCCCATGGTTTTGAAATTATCTCATGAATCAAAATCGGATCAAATATTTGATCTTTCTTTGTATAAACTAAAAATGAACCCCCATTTTCTGCAAACAAATAACCAGGAAAATTTGCCTGTAATTCTTTTTGAATATCTACAACTTCGGTGATCCTTGAATATCCATGATCAGAAACCAACATTATAGTTGGGTCTAATGAATTTTGATCCAAAAATTCTATAATCTTCCCAAACAAATTATCTACATGCTTTAAAGCTTTATTACTTTCTTCTACATTTAATCCAAAATTGTGTTGGCTTTTATCTGGTTCATCAAACCATATGATACTAACATCAGATAAATTGTCTTCCTCTAAATCACTTAAAATATTTATAATATGATTAGTGGAATTATAATCAGGGATATTTTGTTCAGGCCATTCATGAATACTATCTGGTAAATTAGAATATTCATTTTTATCTAAATTTATATCTCTGTGTAAAGTAGTTTGCTTGTTTTTAATTATTGCAGTGTTTTGAATAATAGCATTACCACTTGATCCTGAATTTAATACCATAAAACTTAAACCATTATCTGATAAAATCTCAGACAAAGAAGGAACTAACAAAATTTCGCCTGTACGATTGTATAAATCCAGCATCTCCGAATAGAAAACTGGAAGGATAATTTCTGAATCATAATCTCTAAACACCATGGTATTTCCAACTATGCCATGGGTCCCTGGATTAACGCCAGTAACAATACTAGCAGCATTACTCCTTGTTACAGTGGGAAAAGTTGAATGATGATTTTCAAAACTAAAACCATTATTTTTAAATTTATTCAAATTGGGAGTTTGCAAATGATTTATCTGATTCATCTGCAAACCATCTAATCCAACAATTAATATTTTTTTCATGATTTTTTTATTATTGTTAATGTAAGATTAAATCACAATGCAAAATAAAATAGTTAACAACAAAATAATACAATATAAGCCGATATCTATTATTATAATCAACATAATAATTGCCATTGTAGGAATTATAATAAAATCTCAACATAACCTATTACCCGAAATCTTGTTACCTATCGTATATGGATTCTCAATTTTTTCAGCTGCACTGATTATTTCTTGGGCCGCAGAATCAAGTGAAAAAGATATTTCCGGATCTTTTGTTATCGCAATAATTGCATTAATTGCTGTTCTGCCTGAATATGCAATAGAAACTGTATTAGCATATACAGCAGGTCAGTCATACAAATTAAATAATTTTGTTTTCACTGATAGAGTTGGTTATGTCTCTGCGAATGTAACTGGAGCAAACAGATTGTTAGCCGGGTTTGGATGGCCAATTATTATGTTAATAAACATGTTGAAAAACAATCAAGCACTAAATATAAAAAATAATAATAAACTTGAATTGCTTGTCCTTGGAATTGGAGCAATTTCAATGATTATTGCTTCAATTATTAAATTTCAGCCAATATTTATTTCTTTAATATTAATAATTATTTATCTAATTTACTTATTCATTACATCGAAGCAAGAATCAGAGGAATCAGAATTTGTTGGTATAAGCAAGTATCTTGCAAATTTACCAAAACTAACAAGAATCACAACTAATATTTCATTAATAATATTTTCAGCTGTAACAATATTTATGGTATCTCATCCATTCGTGGAATCTCTGATACACATAGGAGGAACATTAGGAATTGATGAATATTATTTAATTCAATGGTTAGCTCCCCTGGCATCTGAAAGCCCTGAAATTATTATTGCTTCTTTATTTGCAATGAAAGGAAGGTCCCTTGAATCTATATCAATAATTCTTTCGTCACAGGCAAATCAAATGTCATTATTAATTGGTAGCATGGGTGCAATTTTTTCTTTTGCAACATCTTCCATAATAAGTTTCCCGCTAAATAATGCCCAGGGAATTGAATTTTTATTAACTGCTGCTTTCGCTTTCCTGCAAATAAGTATGATTTTATGGGGTAAATTTAAATTACAAATGCCTATATTTTTCCTAATAATATTTTTTGTGCAACTAATTATTACTGATACTTCTATCAGGTCTTATTTATCAATAGCTATATTTATATTTGCATTAATATATTTGACACTTTTTATAACAAAAAATAAAACCCAACCAACCAAAAAATAATAACATGCTAGATCAAAATAAAGAAAACCAACTTAATAATTGGTTAGAAGAATCTGTACAAAATAACAGAATCCCTTTTGGGGAAATCAATATTTCAAAAGAAAACAAAGATATTTATAAATATAAAATCTATACTCAGGATGAAAAATATAAAAATAATAAACTTTATCGAATACACTCTTTAACTAAGCCTATTACATCATTAGTTAGTTTAATTGTTCTAGAAAAAAACAATATTAATGTAAAAGAACCTATAAGTACATTTATTCCTGAATTCAAAAAAGGAAAAGTACTAATAGATGAAGAATTAATTAATGTAAATACCCCCATTACATTTGAGCATTTATTAACTCATACTTCAGGGTTAACTTATGGATTCAACAGAT
Source organism: SAR202 cluster bacterium (assembly GCA_009391605.1). The sequence goes on along the minus strand of VFGQ01000135.1, from coordinate 1,967 downwards.
CTAATCAAGCTATTTTAAGAGGGAATACTGAAGTTGACGATATCTACAGAGAAAAGGAAATTTTAGAAAAGATCCGAAACTCTTCTTTTACTTCATCTGATTTTATCAATGAATTAACATCTTTACCTCTGGCATACCAACCTGGAACAAGATGGAATTATGGCTTGTCTTCAGATCTACTTGGTGTATTACTAGAATTAATATGCAAACAGTCTTTAGATGAAATATGTAAAAATGAATTATTCATCCATCTCGAAATGAATGATACTTATTTTCCATCAGTTAATTTAAAAAATATAATTCCAACATTCAAATTATCGATTCCAAGTGGATTTAAGCTCATAAATGAGACTGATCAAATAAAAAGGGAACATAAATTTTTGTCAGGTGGAGGAGGAATGATTTCTACACCTCAGGATTATATTAAGTTTTGCAATTACATATTAGATCCAAAAGTATCTTTGATTAATGACAATACGCTTTCAAAAATGAAAAACAATCAATTGAAACATGAAATGGAATATCTAACTGATAAATTGAATTTTTATGATTTCACATTTGCCGGACCAGGAACAGGATTTTCTTATGGATTTGCGACAATAGAAAATCCAAATATTGTACCCCAGAAAACTCCAAAAAATGTATTAAGTTGGGCTGGTGCGGCAAATACGATAGTTTGGATAGACCAAATAAATAAAATAGTATTCACATTTTTCACTCAGTTAATTCCGTTTGGATATCAGAATTATAAAAAGGAATTACATGAAATATTGTATTCTGATATCAATTAATCGGAGTTAATTTTATAACTGGTATAACTCTGCCTGATATCTCTTCATATTCAGAATATTTAGAGTAAATTTTATTTATGCTAATCCAGGCAATTTCCCTCTCTTCAGATTCAAGGACATTATATTTACATTTGTAATTTTTGTTATTAATTATAACTTTGACTGAATCTTGTTTAATCAAATTTCGATACCAATTAGGAGGTGTTTTATTCCCTCCATTTGAAGCTACAATCATAAAACTATCTTCATCGGGGAAATAAGTAAGCGGTGCATATCTTTCTTTGCCTGAGGATCTTCCTGTTGTAATTAATACTAAGACTGGAATCCCAATCAAAGAATTAAGAAAAGTATATTTAGATATTCTCAAAACCCATAGATGAAATTTAGAAAAATATTTAATCAGTTTGAAATTTTCTTTAAAAACTTCTGATAAATAATAACCAAATTTATTCAAAATCAATCCTGAAACGAAATTATTACTTTACCAAACATTTCTCTGTTTTCTATAATTCTATGAGCAGTATTAATTTGTTCAAATGGAATCACTTTATGTATAACCGGAACAATTTTTCCCTCAAGTATGTTATCTAGTAATAGTTGTATATCTTCTTTAGTCCAACTATTTGAACCTTGGATTTTTATTTCTTTTCTCCAAATAAATCGTATATCTGTCTTGGGGTCAAATCCGGCAGTTGCGCCACAAGTCAATATTCTCCCACCGGTCTTCATGCATTTCAAAGTTCTGACCCAGGTATCTCCTCCTGTATAATTTACAGCAACATCAACACCATCACCTGTTAAAGATCTTACAGTTCGGTGGAATTCTGGTTCATCGTTATAATTAATAATCATATCTGCACCCAGTTCTTTTAACTTTTCTCCTTTTTCATCCGAACTTGTAGCAGCAATAACAAAGCATCCTTTCATACGTGCTATCTGTACACAAGCATTTCCAACTCCACCAGAAGCACCTAAAATTAAAACTTGTTCCCCTGGTTTAATATTTCCGTTTGTGATTAACATTCTCCATGCAGCGCCATACGCTATAGGTAAACAAGCAGCAGAATTAAAATCAATTTTATCATCTAATTCTAATAATCTTGATTCATCTACAGCAATTTGTTCCCTTAAAACTCCGTCAGTATCTTCCCCCATAATTCCTATTCTGCCACTTTC
>VFGQ01000011.1 GCA_009391605.1 SAR202 cluster bacterium | reverse complement strand
TGATTGATTTGTTAATTTTGGGAAAAGAGGAATTTGCCAATTATGGTTTTGTTCTTTTAATTCATTAGGAGTTATGCTTATGAATTCAAATGTAGGTATTCCGTTACTATTTATAATTAGGTATTCTTCATTGCATTCAACATTTAATTTAGGATCAGGAAAATTATTCTTAGGATCTGGTTTTAATTTGAGAAAATTATTTTTTTGGATACAAATATTTTCTTTAGTTATTGGTTCTGTTTTTTGTATTACTTCTTTATTGATGTTTGTTTGATTTTGTTGTTCATTTTTTTGTTTAGAGTCATTTGCCTTTTTAGATGATGATTCTGGTAAATCTTTTGTAGTTTTTACATTATTTTCCTTAATATTGTTTTCAGAATTATTGTTATAAATATAATTTAACAGCTCTTCAAGTTGAGTATTCTGATTTTCTAAAGCAAGATTGATTTCATTTGTATTCTCTTTATCAGAGTTTATTTTTGTATATAAATTATCAATTCTGTTTTTATTTATATTTTGTTGGTTTGATAAATATCCGAATAATGCGACTAAAAGAATAATTATAAGAACAGTTATTGATCCAAATATATATTGTGTGTTTTTCATGTTAATCCATAATTGTTAATACATCATGATTGTTTATTATTAAGGAATTATAAAGACCGATAAATAATTGTTAAACCCTATAATTTAGTTGATAATATAGGAATAAAGTATATTCAAACAGGTATCAAAATTTGGAAATTTTACTGATAAGTGTTTTTTCTTTAGGTTATTTTTTTATAGCATTCGAGCATAAATTTAAGATCGATAAAGCTGCTACTGCTCTAATCACTGGAGTATTGACCTGGACTATATTAGTTTCTTTTTCAGATTATAAAATCATTGATAAAGAATTGGCTCATCATTTGGTTGATATAGGTGAAATTGTATTCTTTTTATTGGGTGCGATGACTATAGTGGAATTGGTCGACTCTCATCAAGGCTTCAGAATAATAACTGATAAAATCAAAACTACTAACGCTGTAAAATTATTATGGATATTATCTACAATAACGTTTTTCTTTTCTGCTGTATTAGATAATTTGACAACAGCTATAGTCATGGCAGCATTGTTGCAAAAAATAATAAAATCAAGAGAACAATTATTATTCTTTGCAGGAATTATGATATTGGCTGCGAATGCAGGAGGAGCATGGTCTCCAATTGGAGATATAACTACCATAATGCTTTGGGTAGGAGGACAGATATCCTTGAATATTATCCCTGCTATTATTATCCCAAGTGCGGTTTGTATTATAGTGCCATTAATTTATGTTTCTTTTAAATATAGAGGACAAAATATAGAGAGACCAGAAAATGTAAAGGAAAGGAAAACAAAAGATGTAATTCCTTACGAAAGAAATATTATTTTTACTCTTGGGGTATTAGGTTTATTATTTGTACCAGTCTTTAAAACAATTACTCATTTACCTCCTTATATGGGCATGTTACTAAGTTTAGGATTTTTATGGGTAGTTACAGAAATTATACATAAGGGTAAAGATAATATTCATAAACATTCATTAACAGTGCCTGGAGCTCTTTCAAAAATTGAAGCTTCCACTGTATTTTTCTTTTTAGGAATTTTACTTGCAGTGGGAAGCTTACAATCAGGTGGTATTTTAAATAGTCTAGCTACTATTCTTGATGATCTGATAGGTAATATATATCTGATTAATATTTTCATAGGATTCTTGTCGGCGATTTTAGACAACGTTCCTTTGGTTGCAGGAGCTATGGGTATGTATGAAATTACCTCTAGTGGTAATTATGCAATGGATGGTGTGTTTTGGGAATTTTTAGCTTATTGTGCAGGAACAGGTGGTAGTTTATTAGTTATTGGATCAGCAGCTGGAGTTGCCGTTATGGGTATTTTGAGAATTAATTTTATATGGTATATCAGGAAAATAAGTTTTTTGGCTCTTATAGGATATTTAGCAGGAGCCGCAACATATATTCTGCTTTAAAATTATGAAAGTTATTTTGGTAGATGCAATAAATACACTGATAATTCCAGGCAAAGGTATGTATGAACCTTTATTAAAAATATTAGATGGTTATCCAAACAGAAAAATTGTACTGACAGGTGCCAATAACGAAGAATTTATACAACATGGGTTAGATAAAATACCTTATGAAGTTTTTACTTTAAAACATAATCCTGAAAAATCAAATCCAAATTATTATAAAATTTTATTAGAACAATTTGATTTGGCCGTGGAAGATTTAGTTTATATTGAACACAATTTGGAAGCGATACGTTCAGCAGAATCTCTAAATATTAAAGTGTTTCATTATGATAAAGATTTAAAGGATATTAATAAATTAAATCAGTTTTTGGAAATTAACATTTAATATCAAATTAAATGTTAATTGTTTTTGTGTTTGTATATAATACTTGCGATAATTTAATTTCATCTAATATTACATTTTGCCTTTAATTAAGAATTTATTATTATCATTAATAATTATTGTATTTGCTTTTGTTTCAACTACTTTTGTTGATGAAAACAGCGTTTCTTACGGATCATTAAGTTTATTTTTGTTATGTACGATAATCATATTTTTTCTTCAATGGATTGTTTTTATCCCTTCATATTTGTTATCTACTGAATATTTTTTTGATTTAACTGGGTCTGTTACTTTTATAACAGTATCTATATTAGCTTTTTTTATGAATGATTCTAAAAATTTAAGGCAATTGATTGTATTAATTTTAATAGTGATTTGGGCTTTAAGATTAGGTTCTTTTTTATTTTTTAGAATAAGAAAAGCAGGAGAAGATAGTAGATTTACAACTATAAAAAAAGACCTTTTAGTCTTTTTCCTCACATGGAATTTACAAGGATTATGGGTTTTGTTTACATTATTTGGAGCGTTAACTATTCTTACTTCTAATAATAATAATAATTTTGGAATTTTGGATATAATCGGTGTTTTAATTTGGGTCATTGGATTTCTTATTGAAATAGTGTCGGACAGACAAAAAAGTGAATTTAAAAGCAAAGAATCCAATGATGGGAAGTTTATCCAATCTGGTTTATGGAAATATTCAAGGCACCCAAATTATTTTGGTGAAATTTTGATTTGGACTGGAATAGCTATAATAGGGATTTCTGTTTATTCTGGACTTGGTTGGTTAGGCTTGATTTCGCCAATTTTTGTATTTGTAATGCTAAATTATATTTCAGGTGTGAGACTTTTGGAAAAACAAGCAGATGAAAGGTGGGGTGGAAATAATGTGTATCAATCGTATAAATCAAAAACCCCTGTATTAGTTCCTTATAAATTTATCAAAGATTGAGGTAGATTATGGTTAAGTTGTTTGACCCAATTAATATTAGAGGTGAATAAATTGAAAATAGAGTGTGGTCGCTTCAATATCAAAGATCTATAGACTAATATGTAATGAATTAGTAATACATTGAAATGAATAAAACAGTCTTAAGAGCATATTCCGTACATATTTATACAACTATTGGTATGGTATGCGGGTTTTTTGCCCTTGCAGCAGTATATGAAGAAAACTTAAAAGATGCATTTTTTTATCTTGGATTATCTTTATTTATAGATGGAACAGATGGGTTTTTAGCGAGAAGATTTGAAGTTAAAAAGTATGCTCCAAGGATTGATGGAGTAATTTTAGATGCAATTGTTGATTATTTTAACTATGTTATTGTCCCAGTGATAATAATAATAAAATTTCAATTTTTACCAACAGCAATTTCTTTTCCCATTTGTATTTTGATTTTAGTAGCATCATGTTATACCTTTGCAAATGTTAACCAAAAAACAAAAGATAATTATTTTAATGGTTTTCCGGCTTTATGGAATTTATTGATTTTGTATTTTTACATTCTTCAAACTGAGCAAATTGTAAATTTGTTTGTTGTGATAGTATCTTTGATATGTACTTTTCTCCCCATAAAATATGTTCACCCATTAAGAGTTAAAAATTATAGATTTCTTGCTATCTTTTTATTCTCGGTTTGGGGGATTACATCTGTAATATTAATTTATATCAACTCTAAGGAATTTTTATACCAGTCTGTTTTTTGGATATGGGTTATTGCAAATGCTTTAATTTTTTTGGTTTCTTTAAAAAGAACATTTAAATTTTGATTGAGAATTTTTTATAAATTAATGTTATCTATTAAGCTTTCTATACTTTGATTTGATGGGAATTCTTGATTTAATTTAGTGGTTAAGTTTAATTCTTTTACGTTCGTAAACCAAATGTAAAATTCAGAAAGTTTATGGTATTTGTTGCCATTTCTATTTGTGTAGTATTTTTCTATTTCTACTTCAATATCATATAAAAGATCTGCGATTTTTTTAGTTATATCAAATTGATCAGTTTTCGCAGGATTAAAATAATCGTATTCTTTATAGTTATTAGGGTTTGGTATTTTTAGTCTGTCTGCCCATTCCTTATGTTCCCATTTTTTATGTACTTTTTTACAAGCTTTATTTTCATGAGTTTTCCATTTTAGAATTTCTGTAAGGTTTAGAAATTCCCATAGAAGTATATCTTTGTCTTCAGCAATTGTTTTTTCAATCAGTAGATTTCTATCTTTCATACAAATTAGTAATTATTATATGTTGTAATTTTAATAGATTATTAAATACTATATATATATGAAAGTAGGTAATTTTTTATTTCATCAGAGTAATTCCTCTGAAACTGATTCTAAGATAATAGATGAATGTTTAGAAATTGGAGTTTTGTCTGAGGAACTTGGTTTCCATTCTGTATGGTTGGGAGAGCATCATTTTGATGGTACTGTAGCATATACTGATCCGTTGATTTTTGCAGCAGCATTAATTGCTAAAACAAAAAATATTAAAATAGGATTTGGAGCTTTGCAGGGAGCTTTTTATCATCCTGTCAAATTAGCTGAACAAATATCTTTATTAGATAACTTAAGTAAAGGCAGATTGATAGTTGGTGTTGGAAGAGGTAGTGCATTTAACTATTTCGAATACAGAGGATTTGGGGTAGATCCAGAAGAAGCTCAAGATAGATTATTGGAATTAGAAAATAATTTGGTTGGGATATGGAATGGTGACATAAAGCAATTTAAGGGGAAAATATGGAATTTCGATATTCCTGAAATACGACCAAAAATATATACATCAAACGGTCCTAGCGTAATCAGAGCTTGTGCATCTTTAAATACTGTTAATGAGATGGCAAAAAATGGTAGACCAATTATGCTTGTTGCACATACATATGAAAATACTGAAAAGTTTTTGACAAGCTATAAAACTACACTTAGAGAGAATAATTATGATGATAATTTTATAAATAATAATTTGGACCATTCATGGATCTGGCGAAATATTGTTGTTGCAGAAACTGATAATCAGGCAGAATCTATTGCAACAGAGGCTTTTATAAATATGCAAACACATATTTCAGGATCAAGAAATAATTTGAATACCCCGGATGAAAATAAATCTATAAAACAATCTTTGGATGATCCTAGAAATACATTGAAACATGCTGTTATATACGGGTCTCCTACAACTGTTTTAAAAGAAATTCTTAAACTGAAAAAACTTGAAATAGGAGGGATGATTTCTAATTTCAGATTAGGAGATATGTCTATTAAAGATCACAAAAATAGTATAGAATTTTTCTCAAAGGAAATTCTGCCTCATCTATAATTAAATTATAAGGAGTATCTTATGGAAAAATTAGCTGGGTTATTAGAAAGTCTCGGAAAAAAAATTGGTTTGTGGGATTTGTCTGAATTAGGTTTAGAGGCTATCCCTTTAACTTTATTAAGTTTGTTTGGCGGGCTAATGACAATTATATTAGTTTTTGTATTATTAGCCGGAACACATATTTCATTGTTTTAAGGATAAATAATTTATATGAAAGTTTATGTAATAAGCGATATTGTAGTTAATGATCAACAAAAGTATGAAGAATATATGAAATTAGTTCCAGATACGATTAATAAATACGGAGGTAAATACTTAGTTAGAGGAGGCGAAATAATTACACGAAGCGGGGATTGGAATCCAAAAGGAAGATGTGTCGTGTTAGAATTTCCTTCTATTAATGCTCTGAATAAATGGAATGACTCACCTGAATATCAACCTGTAAAAAAAATTAGAGAAAGTTGTTCAACGTCTCAGTCATTTATTGTGAGTTCAGGAGATTTGCCTTTTTAAAATGAATGTTTCTGAAGCAATAGCTCAAATATTAAAAAAAGAAAATATTGATTGGATTTCTTGTTTCCCAAATAATCCCCTGATTGAAGATTTATCTAAAATTGGCATCAGACCAATTATGTTTAGGCATGAAAGAGGTGCTATGATGGCTGCTGACGGGTATAGCCGAACGAGTGATAGAGAAAAAATTGGTATTTTTTCTATGCAAAGTCAGGCAGGTGCAGAAAATAGTATGGGAGGCGTAAGTCAGGCCTACGCTGATAACATCCCTGTTTTAATACTTCCTGGGGCCCCACCATTGAATCAAATTTCAGTAAGACCAAATTTTAATGCTACTGCTAATTATAAAAGTATTGTAAAAAATGCTGAATGTATTACACAACCTGATCAAGTTATCGATGTAATGAGAAGAGCTTTTCATAGTATCAGGAACGGGCGTCCAGGACCTGTTGTTGTAGAAATCCCGGCAGATATATCTGCATCAGAAATTAATATTAATATTGATGATTATAAATCGCCAGTTAAGGCATATCATGCTCCTTCTATTACAGATATCAAATTAGCAGTTTCTAATCTTCTTAAAGCAAAAAACCCGATGATAATCGCAGGGCAGGGAGTACTTTTTTCTAGATCTTCTGATCAGTTAAAAACCTTGGCAGAATTAACACAAATACCTGTTTATACAACTATGCCAGGAAAATCCGCCATAAATGAAGATCATCCACTTGCTTTAGGAGCTGGTGTTCAAACAACAACTCTTCAGGCAAGAACATGGCTTGATAATGCTGATGTTATTTTAGCTTTAGGAACAAGCATGACTATCACTCCTTATGGCCAAAGTATTGATCAGAATTCTAAATTTATAATTCATAACTCTGATAATTATGAAGATATTAATAAAGATTTTTTTGCTGATGTCATTTTGGCTGGAGACACTAAATTAACAATTGAGTTGTTGATTGATGAAATCAAGAGTGTCATAGGAGAAGATGGAAGAGAAGATTTTAATGATAATATTAATAAAATTGCTGATTTAAAAAACAAATGGCTTAGTGAATGGGCTTCTCATTTAAATTCTGATGAAGTTCCAATTAATCCTTACAGAGTAATTAATGAGATAAATAATTCTATCGATCTTGAAAATTCTATTGTAACTCATGATGCCGGTGCTCCAAGAGACCAGATTGTTCCTTTCTTCAAAGCTACAGTTCCACATAGTTATATAGGTTGGGGTAAAACTACACATTTAGGTTTTAGCATACCGCTAATGATTGGTGCAAAAAAGGCTAACCCAGATAAATTTTGTTTGAATTTAATGGGTGATGGAGCTTTTGGAATGTCAGGATTGGATATAGAAACAGCTGTTAGATCTAAGTTAGCTATTACTACAATAATATTAAATAATGGAGGAATGGCTACATACCCTGGAGGATTTCCAAATGCAAGGGAAAAATTTGGCGTATCATTTATGAAGGGTAATTATGCTAAAATTGCCGAGGGTATGGGTGCAATAGGAATAGAAGTGAAAGAGGTGCATGAGATTTCACAGGCAATAAAGAAGGCTCAAATAGAAAACAGTAAGGGCAACACTGTTTTGATAGATGTACATACTGGATATGATGATAAAAGATCCAAATGGTAGATTGAAAAGAATTTCAAATTTCATCCTATTGTTATTTGGGGTAAATGGCGTAATATGTGTTCTGACAACTATACTTGGATTGCTAACAGATAAAAGAATGTTGGGAACTCTTAATATTTCATATATTAGCGGATTAAATAAATTTTTATGGAATATTCAATTTTTTAGTTTTTGGATATTAGCTTTAGGTATCGTTGTAGGCGCATTTATAGGAATTTTAATTACGTTATTTAAATCAGAATCTAATTAAAATAGTAAACTGCTATAGAATACATTATAAGAATCAATCCCAAAGTTATTGATATGTATAAGCTTATTTTTTTGAAAATCTCATTGATTTTAATTTTGAAATTACTGATTATGTTTTCTTCATTTTCCATTTAATTTGTTTACCATTCGATCATAACTTTGCCACACTCACCATTTTCAAATATTTCATAAGCTTGTGCAATTTCTTTTAAGTTAAATTTGTGAGTAATAATTTGTTCGATCGGGACATTATTATCTATTATGTGGTTTGCTGCATTTTCTAGTTCTTTAATACCAAAAGTCCATGATCCTTTTACTGTTAGTTGTTTATGTATAATTTGAGCACTGATTTGTATTGTAGTATCTTTACCCGAATCTTCACCTACAAAACATAAAGTCCCCCAATTTGCTGTGGAATTTAACGCAAGATTTCTTACAGAAGGAATTCCAGTAACTTCCATGGTATATCCCGATCCTACAGAAGATGTTATATCAAGGATATTATCCAGAGTGTTATTTTGCTTTGAATTAATAACATATTTTGCACCTATATCTTTAGCTATTTGCAGGCGATAAGGATTTACATCTATAGCTATTACATTAATTTTATTTGCTGCTGCAAATGCTGTTGCACTTAATCCTACTGGCCCTTGTCCGAAAATTGCAAGGGTAGCTCCTGTTGGTATATTTAATTTTTCTAATGCCTGATAGGCTGTTCCTGTTCCACATGCAGTTGCGGCACCTACTCCAAAGGAAAGATCGTCTGGCATAGGAACGCAGGTATAATCAGGTACTTTCATATAGTCCTGATGACCACCATTGTAAGTTGTGCCAAAAACTTTTGTTCCTTTAAGACACATTTGTGTATACCCGATATTACACATTTTACATTCTCTACACCCAGAGTAATGATGAATCATAACTCTATTCCCAATAGATAGATTTTTCACATTTGATCCCAATTCTGCGATTACTCCACAGGGCTCATGTCCACCTACAAATTTACTTGGGGTTTCAGCTCTGTATTTTGGAAAATCACTTCCACACAAACCTGAAGCTTTCATTT
>VFGQ01000003.1 GCA_009391605.1 SAR202 cluster bacterium | reverse complement strand
AGAGAAGCAATTTTGCTCAGCAACCTTCTACCTTTTAAGGTGCTAACTACGTGGTCATAAGACAAAGAGGGAAAAATTATAATTTATAAGGAGAAACTTATGACTAAACTCAAGTTAAGCTTTCTATTTCTATCAGTAATGTCACTTGCAATATTTGTTGCATGCAGTGCTGAAACTGAGACAATAACTAAAGAAGTAGAAGTAATAAAAGAAGTTATGGTTGAAGCAAAATCTACTTTAAAAACAGTTCAAGATCGTGGAACATTAAAATGTGGCGTGAATGATAATCTCACAGGATTCGGAGTACTTACTTCCGGTGGAACATTTGAAGGTTTTGATATTGATTACTGTAAAGCTGTTGCAGCTGCAATTTTAGGCGATGCAAGCAAAGTAGAATATGTTCCATTAACAGCATCAGCTAGATTCGAAGCTTTAAGCTCTGGAGAAATTGATATGTTGGTAAGAAATACAACATGGACTGCTAGCAGAGATCGTGATTTAGGGAATGATTTTACAGCTACAACTTTCTATGATGGACAAGGAATGATGGTATATGCAGACAGTGGATATAAAACTATTGAAGACATGAATGGCTCAACTGTTTGTGTATTACAAGGAACAACTACTGAGTTAAACCTTGATGATAGATTTACTTCTGCCGGATTAGACTACACTCCACTTACATTCGAAACAAATGATCCATTACAAGCAGCTTTTGAAGAAAAGCGTTGTGATGGTTGGACCACAGATAAATCTGGGCTTGCATCAAAAAGAGCAGAATTCCCAGCTTCAGCTGGTGGACCAGATTCATTAGTAGTTTTAGCTGAGACACTTTCAAAAGAACCTTTAGGACCATTAACCAGGGACAATGACAGTAATTTTTATGATGTTGTTCAATGGGTTGTATTTGGGCTTATACAGGCTGAAGAAAGTGGAATAACAAGTGCAAATGTTTCTTCTATGGCTGCAAACCCTACCGATCCAGGAATGGCTCGACTTCTAGGTGTTGCGTTCGGTGATGGAAAAGTTGCAGACTTTAGTTTTGGAGTAGATCCTACATTTATCCAAAATGCAATTTCAGCTGTTGGTAATTATGGTGAAATTTACGAAAGACATTTAACACCTCTAGGATTAACAAGAAGTGGATCATTAAATGCTTTATGGACTAATGGTGGTCTAATTTACGCACCTCCATTCCGATAAATTAAACCAAAAACCAAGTTTAATTAATTTATATGCCGGGCATTTAGCCCGGCATATTATTTTTATATGATATATTTAAATCATGGATTTATTTGTAAATAAATTATATATATGGAGCAGATCACAAAAAAACAGAAATCTGTTAATTCAATTCTTTTTCCTGATATTTGTTATCCTTTTTATTTATTATTTATTTACAAAAGCTCTTCTTTTAGATATGACATTAAGTCACTTTGACAGCAGAGCTGGATTTGGAATAAGTCATACATTTATCATTGATTATACAAGCAATGACAGTAGATGGATTTCTTATTTTACCGGAGTAATAAATACTGTCAGAATTTGTATAGTTGCAATAATATTTGCTACTCTTCTTGGAACTATAATGGGTGTCGCAAGATTATCCAAAAACATATTATTTTCAACTATTTCATATCTGTATGTAGAAATTTTAAGAAATACCCCTTTATTAATTCAAATTATTTTTTGGCAAATAATTTTCCTTAAACTTCCAAGAATTTCTGAAGCATTTACTTTTGGAAATGCTTTAGTGATATCAAATAGAGGAATTCTACTGCCTAATGCATCACCTAGTGATAATGGAAACATTTGGATAACAATTATCATAATTGCTGTAATTTTATCTTTGATTGTAAGTTACATAATAAATAAAAGAGAGGATCATGAAGGTAAAAGCATCAAATTTTTTAATTTGAAATTCAATGGTAATTTACTCGGTATATTGTTATTTTTTACTATTACTATTACCACATATTTTATATTACAAAAACCATTCAATTTAGATCTTCCCAGTCTTTATCAAAATGATAATGGAACATTTATACAATCAGGTGGATTTGAATTTACTCCTGAATTTGGAGCAATTTTATTTGCACTTGTAATGTATACTGGCACATTTATAACTGAAATTGTTCGAGGAAGTATCCAATCTTTATCAAAAGGGCAAACTGAAGCTGCTCAAGCTCTTGGATTAAGTAATTATCAAATAATGACTTTAATTGTTCTCCCTCAAGCTTTGCGTTCTATCATTCCACCTTTAACAAACCAATACTTAAATTTAACAAAAAATTCAAGTCTATCTGTAGTTATTGCTTATCCGGAATTATTTATGGTTTCAAGAACAATAATGAATAACTCTGGACGTGCACTACCTGTATTTTTCTTAATTTTATCTACATATCTAATTCTTAGTTTAGTTATATCACTGTTTATGAATGTGATAAATCGTAGAGTAACAAGGATTGGAACATAATGAATAACAATTCAATCAAATGGATCTTTAACACATTCTTCGGATCAGTATTTAATAGTTTAGTAACAATTCTAAGTGCATTAATATTTCTTTTTCTTATTAATAATATTATAGGATTTATCTCTACCTCAGAATGGGAAGTAGTTACTGTTAATAGACGACTACTTTTAATTGGCAGAATGCCTGCAGAACATGAATGGAGAGTTTGGTCAATACTATGGATAACATCTTTCTTAATCTTTTCTTCAATTAATTCATGGGGATCTCCTTCAAAACGAGATTTATTTTTTATATCATTTATCACTTTAATAATTTGTTTAATTTTCACCACATCATCAACAATTTTATACGTTATCATTTCATTAATAATCTGCATTACAAGTTTTGCTGTTGCATACTTCGTTTATAGAAGTTCTTATCAAAAATATTTCCAAAGCATGCTAAAAACTTTATGGTTTTTACTTCTTCCAATTATATTTACACTATTACTTATCGGCGATGGTCCAAGCCCAAATTTATGGGGAGGATTTCTATTAAATATAATTTTAGCTTTCATAGCAATTGGCTTTGGTTTCCCTCTAGGAATTATGTTTGCATTAGGAAGAGCAAGCTCGCTACCTGTAATTAAAATCGTATGTACAATTTATATAGAGACTATCAGGGGTGCCCCCCTTGTAGCATGGTTACTGCTTGCTTGGTTTGTATTACCCAAATTCCTTCCAACATTTTGGGGACTTAATGAAATAAGTGTTGTAATTAGAGCAATGATAATACTATCAGCTTTTACTAGTGCATATACAGCTGAAGTTATTCGAGGCGGATTACAATCAATTCCTAAAGGTCAAATTGAAGCTGCCGATAGCTTGAATCTGAATTATAGAACTAAAATTTCATTAATCATTCTTCCTCAAGCAATAAGGGTAGTAATACCAGCATTGATTAGTACATTTATAGGTGTATTTAAAGATACATCTTTAGTATTCATCCTTGCCTTAACAGATTTATTACAAGTAGGAAGAATAATCCCAGAACAAGACCCTGAATTTTTTGGCAAAGCATTAGAAGCTCTTTGTGTAGTTGCATTTTTGTTTTGGAGTGTTTCAATTTCTTTATCTACTCTAAGTACAAAAGTAGAAAAATCTTTAGGAATTGGTAGCAGATAATTTATAAGGAGGATTAAATGCAAAAAAAAGCAAAAAAACAAATAGGAAAAGAAATCATATTAACAGATAAAGTAACAAAATCTTTTGGTAAATTTCAGGCTCTAAAAGGAATTACTTCTAAAATATATGAAAAAGAAGTTGTAGTTATATTTGGACCATCCGGATCAGGTAAATCAACTTTTATTAGAACAATAAATAGACTTGAACCTCATGATTCTGGGCAAATTATAGTAGATGGAATTGAACTAAATGATGATGTCAAAAACCTTCAACATGTAAGATCTAATGTTGGTATGGTTTTTCAACAATTTAATTTATTCCCTCATTTATCAGTTTTAAGAAATATCACAATAGCACCGCAAAAAGTAAAAGGATTAAAACGTACAGATGCTGATGAAATAGCAATGAATCTGTTACAAAGAGTTGGAATTCCAGAACAAGCAAATAAATTCCCAAGTCAATTATCAGGAGGCCAACAACAAAGACTAGCAATTGCAAGGGCATTAGCTATGGAACCTAAAATCATGTTATTTGATGAACCAACATCTGCTTTAGATCCAGAAATGATCAAAGAAGTATTAGAAGTGATGACTGAACTTGCAGAATCAGGTATGACCATGATATGTGTTACCCATGAAATGGGATTTGCAAAAGAAGTAGCTGATCGTTTCTTATTTTTTGATGAAGGATTAATTGTTGAGGAAGGTACAGGAAATCAAATATTTTCCAATCCTAAAGAAGAAAGAACAAAATTATTTCTATCACAAATCTTATAATTCTTTTATCTTCAATGTATCTATGAGAAAAATTTCAGATATCAAAGTAAATATAATCTCAAGCAAATCTAAAAATCAGGTTATAGTGAAAATCATATCTGATAATGGAGAATTTGGAATTGGTGAAGCTTGGTGGGGTATTCCTGACAATGATAATCCTGGTAAAACTGCACTACCAATAGCTAGTGTAATCGAAAATATACTTGCTCCTAGACTAATAGGGAAAAACCCGGATGAAATTGAAAAACATTGGTTTGATTTATTGGATTACGGATACCGGTATGGTGATCAAGGAATATATCTAATGGGGTTGTCAGGAATTGATATAGCACTGTGGGATCTTTTTGGGAAAACTAATAAAATATCAGTCATGCAAATGCTGGGTGGTGCTGTTCACGATTCTCTTCCTTGCTATGCTAGCCTCCCACCTTTAAGAGATACCAAATTAGTAATTAATGAAACAAAACGTGCGATTGAAAGTGGGATTAATGCTGTCAAACTTCATGAAATTGAAACAAAATATGTTTCAATACTCCGAGAGGAATTTGGTGAATCATTAAAAATAATGGTAGACGTTAATGGGCATTATAATCTAACTGAAGCCCTGGAAGCAGGGAAAGAAATGGCGAGATACAATATAACATGGTTTGAAGAACCTGTACGTCCAATGCGTGATCATAATGCAATAAAAGAAATAGGAATCAAAACAAAAATACCAATAGCAGCAGGAGAAAACGAATACTCAATTAATGATTTTAAAAGACTTCTTGATAACAAGACAGTAACTTATTTGCAGCCAGAAATAACTAAAATCGGCGGAATAACTGCTGCTAAACATATTACTGGATTAACTGAATTATATAATGTTGCTCTTTGTCCTCATAATTTTAGTATTGGCCCATCATTATATGCATCAATTCATTGGGCTTTTGCATCCCCTATGTCAAGATGGATTGAAATTCCCTGGGTTCCAAATAATTTTAATTTTAATTTTTTTAATTCATTGCCAGAAATACATAATGGTAAAATAAATGTTCCAAAAGGACATGGATTAGGATTAAAATAAATAATAAACAAAAAATATAAATGAAATATCTCATTACAGGCGCAGCTGGTTTTATAGGATATCACACAGCTAAAAGATTACTTGAAAACAATAATGAAATCATAGGGATCGATAATATAAATGATTTCTATGACATAAATTTAAAAAATGCTAGATTAAAAGAACTTTCAAAGCATGAAAATTTTAATTTTTATAATACAGATTTAACAAATAAATCTGATGTTTTAAATTTACAAAATGAAAATAAGATAGATGCAGTTATACATTTAGCTGCATATGCAGGAGTCAGAACAAGCTTATCTGATCCATGGGCATATCAGGAAAATAACGTGACTGCTACATTAAATCTTTTAGAGCTATGTAAAATATCTAGCATCAAAAATTTCACACTCGCATCTACTTCAAGTGTATATGGAGATAATAAAACTCTCCCAACAAATGAAACAATTCCAACATCTAATCCCTTATCACCTTATGCAGCATCAAAAATTTCAGCAGAATTATTATCATACAACTATCACTATCATTATGGTATAAATACAGCAATTCTTAGATTTTTTACAGTATACGGCCCGTTCGGGAGACCGGATATGGTTATATTTAAATTTATAAAATTAATATTAGAAAATAAACCTATTACTATTTACGGGGATGGTAAATCTAGCAGAGATTATACATATGTAACCGATGTTTCAGATGCACTTATTGCTTCTACCAAGCTTAATGGTTATGAAATATTTAATGTAGGTGGAGGTAGTGCAACCACTTTAGATAACCTTGTGAAAATTATAGAATCATTGTTGGAAAAGAAAGCTATTATTCAAAATATCCCAAGAGACCCTTCTGATGTAGAACATAGCCTTGCAGATATAACTAAAATTTCAAAAATATTAAACTGGCAACCTAAATATAATATTGAACAAGGTGTCAAAGAAACTGGTAAATGGTTTTTAGATAATTTAGATTTTATATCTTCGATTAATTTAAAAGACTAATTTCTATTTGAGTATTTTGAGGTATATTCTTTAATTTCAATAATTGACTTTGATCTTCAGCATCAGCCCACACATTTGCATCATTAATCAACCTTATTTCATCTCCCACACTAACTGGAGTAACACCAAAACCTATAGCAATTGAATTGCCCTGAATCCAGAAAGCAATCTCTCCTAATTCCATAACATCTTTAGCGTCATCTTCTAATTCCACATTGATACTTTCGACAGGAAAATAAATTTCATCACCCCAGACATTTATATTTGATTTTAACGGTAAAATTGATGCGATTTTCTCTGCAGTAAAATTGTCTCTTAGATTGCAAAGAATATTTATATCTAAAATTTTTATTTCTATTTTCATAATTAAATATTAAATCATTAAAATACTAACAAAATAAATTTGTTATTTATAATTTCAAATCTTATATCAAAGTATCAATAATAATAAATAAGAAAATTAATGCAAGGTAAAGCAATGAAAAAAGATAAGACTTTCTAGCGGAAATTCTGTCTTTATTAATTAATAATTTATAACAAAAACCTGAATATATTAAACCATTTATCATAGAAAGTACTAAAAACATTAACCCTAATGTACTAAACCACCAAAATAAAATTACTGTTACATTAATCAAAATTGAGTAAATAAATATCTCAGTAGTAACTCTTTTCATTCCATGCACAACAGGTAACATGGGAATGCTTGCTCTTTCATAATCATCTTTCATCAATATCCCTAATGCCCAAAAATGTGGTGGTGTCCAAAGAAAAACAATTAAAAACATAAACCAAGGAGAAAGATTAAACAAACCTTCATAGCCTGTTATCCCAACCCAAGCTATAACTGGAGGAAAACATCCTGCTGCACCTCCGATCACAATATTTTGGGTAGTTCTTGGTTTTAAATAAATAGTATAAATAAAAATATAAAATAAACTGGCAAAGATAGTTAAAAAAGCACTAATAAAATTCACAGTGAAATTTAATAAAATAAATGAAAGAACATTTAATAATATCCCATAAATTAAAGCACTAGTCGGACTAACTCTTCTTGAGGGTACTGCTCTTTTCGAAGTCCTTATCATAGCTTTATCTATATTTCTATCAATCACATTATTAATTACACTGGCCCCGGCAGCACCTAATGTCCCTCCGATTAAAATATAAATTGTAATCAATAAAGGTGGACTACCATCGCTGGCTAAAAAAATAGAGCCAGTTGCAGTAACTAATAATAAAGAAATAATTGGTGGTTTAGTTAAACTAATAAGGTCAGATATATATGCTCTGAAATTATTCATAATTAATTTTCTATATAAAAAGTCATTCTATAGCAATGCAGTTTAAATATATATCAAGTAAGTAATTAATATATAATATTTTCTAAAATTAATAACCGAAGCAGACCTTCTCAAGTTGTAATTATTTCCGGGAGACAAAAGATTGGGGAAAAAAATTTTAACTACTTTTTTGATACTATTATTAGGATGTAATTCAGCCCCTGCAATTAATAATATTCATGATGAATATCAAGAAACTCAATCTACAATATCAAATAATATAGATAAGGAACATGATCAAGATATAAAAATATCTTCAAATAAACCGAAAAATTCTATTCCTAAAAAAGTTAATATTGATATTGTAAATGAGGGAAATAATTTAAATAACTGCAAGCGGTACAAAGGGGTTGGCACTAAAATATCTGTCACTGAGTGCCTTGAAATTAATTATGCTGAAAATTCACATCCAAGACAGACATTAAACTTATGGATCCCTTGCAAAATAAATGAATGTAATCAAAAACTATTCCCTTTAATTATTCATATCCATGGTGGAGGTTTTAAACAAGGTTCAAAATTGGAAAAGCCTGCCGCGTATATTTTGGAAGAAGGATTTGCATTAGCATCAATTAATTATAGATTGTTGCCTGAGTATAAATTTCCAGATTATCTTCATGATGCAAAAGCAGCTATAAGATGGTTAAGAGGCAATGAAAAAAAATTTTATTTAAATACCTCTAGAATTGGTGTATTTGGACAATCAGCCGGAGGTTCCTTAACATCATATCTGGCATTCTCTAATGGGATAAAAGAATTAACAATAAATAATATCACAATAGATATAGAAGGGAAGGTTGGGAATTATTTAAATCAATCTTCTGAAATTCAGGCCGCAATAAATTATTTTGGACATGCAGATGCTGCAAAATATTGTGCTGATAAACAAGAAGCAGACAATTGTAAGAAAAGATATGAACAATCTTTTCTTTTTACAAGCCCCATCTCATATATAGGAAAAGGGGAAACAGTCCCTTATATGATTATACATGGAACTAAAGACGATGTGGTTCCTTATATACATGGCGAGTTACTTTATAAGAAATTCAAAAATACTTATCCAGATAACAATCCTGAATTAACTTTTATTACAATAGAAAATGGAGGGCATGGTAATTGGCCAAATGAACAAAGCACTAACAAATTACTCGAAAATGCCAATACTAATTTTTTTCATAGAAATATTAATAATAATAATAAATATCCCTTTGAGGTAACCAGAACAATTACTAAATAAATTATTTTTTTCTTTTATCATCCATATATTCTTTATAATTCCCTGACTCTATTTCTTTATAATGATTCGTACCAAAATTACAATAATACACATATGCACATAATTCTTTTTTGTCTAAAAAAACAGTGACTGATTTTCTGATATAGGGCGAGTTTTCTGGATCATCTTGATTATATCCTTCAAGTTGATCGCAATTTTTCAATGTTAAATCATCAATATTATATAATTCACCAATAATAATATTTTCACCTTCTTTCAATGCAGGGTAATTGCCAATATCAAATAATTTGCCATATATGCTTCCTTCTCCAATTAATTTTGAACCTTTTATTGTTTGATGATTATATTCAGTGGACAATAAAGTTCCATATACAAATAAATACATATAAGCAATAACGTTGAGTAAATAAAACTGATTGTATAACATTAAATCTTTACAAGAAATAAAAAACATATGTCAGATACAAATTATGCAGATGTAATAATAGTGGGGACAGGAAACGCAGGATTTGCTGCAGCAGTATCTGCAAGTGAAAATGGCTCTAAAGTACTAATGTTAGAAAAAGCATCAGAAGATTACATGGGCGGAAATAGTGCTCTTACAATACATATGAGGTTTGCATACAATTCTTTTTCAGATCTATTACCTCTGGTCAAAGATAAAAAACAAACTTATAACAAGCTTTATAATAAAAAATTACAAGAACTAGCTGAAGTAGTAACAGGATATACCGAATCTGATTATTTAAAAGACATCATAGATGTCACTGATGGTAAATCAGATAAAATTTTATCAAAAGAATTAGTAACAAATTCCCTGCCAACAATAAAATGGATGAATAAACTAGGACACTTATGGTCTCCTACATTTGATAACCCAACTTCTGCAAATGTTGTTTCTTTTAATGGAAAGGGATACGGGCTAATACAAAGATGGAAAAAAATTGCATTAAATAAAGGTATCAATATTAAATATAATCATCAAGTTATAGATCTGATAAAAAATAAAAAGGATAAAATATCCGGTGTTGTTGCAAAAACAAATAATGAAAATAAAATTTACTATGCAAATACGGTAATTCTAGCGTGTGGTAGCTTTGAATCAAATGCTCAAATGAGAGCTAAATATCTTGGTGAACAATGGAGAAATGTTAAGTTAAGAGGTGTCCCAAACAATACTGGAGAAGGGCTAGAAATGGCAATTTCTCATGGAGCAATCCCTTATGATGACTGGTCTACCTGTCATGCATCTCCACAAGATATTAATCGACCTGATTATGATTTACCAGGCGAAAATAAATCTGGAGACTATTGGAGCAGGTATGCTTATCCTTTTAGCATAATGGTTAATATAAATGGAAATAGATTTATAGATGAAGGAGAAACATGGAGGGGACTGACATATGCTAAAACCGGAAAAGCAATACTTGAACAAGAAAATAATATGGCCTTTCAATTATTTGATTCAAAACATATTCAGGCCGGTGTACTCAAAAATTACAAAAAACCAACAAAATATAGTGCTGAAACTTTAGTTGATCTTGCAAATCAAATAAAAATTAAAGATAAAAAAAAATTTATTAATAATATTAATAAATTCAATAAAGCAGTTCAGCCTGGTAATTATAACCCACATAAATTAGATGGTAAAAATATTAAAAATATATATCCTTTAAGATCTAATTGGGCACTACCTTTAAATAATCCTCCTTATTTGGCATATCCAGTTATTTGCGGTATGACATTTTGTTATGGAGGATTAAAAACAACTATAAATGGAGAATTAATAAATAAAAACGGAGATATAATAAAGGGATTATATGCCGTAGGAGAAATGATAGGTGGGCTATGGTATAACAATTATCCTTCTGGTGGTGGTATGATGGCTGGAGCTGTTTTCGGAAAAAGAGCTGGTAAAAAAGCATCTGAAAATTCTAATTAGTTAAAATAGTTTGAGCAAATAAACTTAATCCTCGAAATGTTAAATCTTCTTCATAAATATCTAAATTTATATATTCAGCAAACACTTTTACTCCATTACCAGTTCCAATAATTTTTATGTCTTGATAATTATCTTTAAATTCTTTTATAAAACCATTAATTAAATGAATATATCCTTTAAATAATCCTGTGCCAACCGCTTCTTCAGTATTAGTTCCATATAATTTATTTGTATCTTTCATTTCAAAATAATTTAACTTTGAAGTAAATTGTGCTAAAGATTGACTCGCAATATGATTCCCAGGGAAAATTAAACAGCCCAAATATTTACCCTTATCATCTATATGACAAAATGTTAATGCAGTTCCATGATCTATAACCAAATTTCTTTGTTGAGTCAAATCATAAGCTGCTGATGCATTAATTATTAAATCTGCACCTAACTCACTTGGATTATTTAAACCTATTTCTATATTGGAAATATTTTCAGAATTAACAAAATGAACAGAAATATTCATATTATTAAAATACTGATTTAATTCAGGAACTACTGATGAAATAAATAAATGAGAAATATGGTTTAATTTTAAATTATCAAATTTTTCTTTAAACTTTTTAGTTTCAAATATAATTTTATTTTGAATCAGTCCATTATCTACAAATGCTAATTTAACATTTGTATTTCCTATATCAAGTAATGCATATTTCTGCAATGTATATACCTAAAGTAAGATCTAAAATTATAAATAATATAATGAACAAATATTATAATATAAATTTTTTAAAAATTTCAAATCTAACTTCAAATTACATTAATAAACTCAAAATAAATGGAAAAATAAGAATTAGAATGAGAATAATACTGCTAATAAAATCATTTTTATCAAAAAAAAGCTTAGATAGCGAAAATGTTTTCTTCTTTTCAGGAATATTTTTTACATTTTCTTCATAAAACGTAAAATTGTCCTCATTGAACATATAACCACAATCAGAACATTCATAAATTGGGGTTATATCTCTATTAATAATTTCTTGACTTCTACACTGAGGACAAAACACTATAAAAGTATATCTTAATTATCAAAAAAAATACAACTGCACTTTTCTCTTCATATAAAAAGTTTGCGTACTGAAGGAAGATAGTGTATTATAGAAATAATCATATATTATGGTTATTTATTACTATATTTCCTAGTTCTAAATTATGGAGGAAAATATGGCAGAAGTTGTAGCAAGTACAGGTGTAAATAAAGAATCTGGCTATTTTTATTATCTAGGTAAAGACGGAAACGTTTGGAGAACTAAAATGGCATCAGGCGGAAAACCTGGCGGTGGCGCTGAAAAAGTTGCTGACGCAAATGTATCCAGAGAATCTGGGTTTTTATATTATATCGATGGAAACGGTAATGTTTCCCGTTCACAAATGGCTTGGAAAAAATAATAATTTTCTAACTATTTAAATACAAATACCAAAAATCCATGCTTGAATTCAAGCATGGATTTTTGGTATCAGATTAAATTCAATATGAATAATTTGAAAGAAACAGCATTTACAATAGACTCATCCACAATAAAATTTGGAAATGGAGTTACTGAAGAAGTTGGATGGGAATTTAAGAAATTAAATTGTAATAATATAATGATCATCACTGATAAAAAGTTAATTGATCATGTAAGTGTCATAAAAACTATAAAATCAATAGAACAAAATAATCTTAATCCTATTTTATTTGCAGATGTAAATGTTGAACCTACAGACTCTTCATTTAAAAAAGCTATAGAATTTGCTATAACAAATAATATAGACGGATTTGTTGGTGTAGGTGGCGGATCTAGTATGGATACAGCAAAAGCAGCTAATCTTTATTCCACTTATCCTGCAGATTTTATGACTTATGTTAATGCTCCAATTGGAAAAGGTAAGCTAGTACCAGGAAAGCTTAAACCAATGATTGCTATTCCTACAACAACAGGCACTGGAAGTGAAACAACTGGGACTGCTGTATTTGATTATGAAGAAATGAACGCAAAAACAGCAATTGCACATAGAGAATTAAGACCTTTAATAGGTTTAATAGATCCTGAAAATGTTAGAACTATACCACCCAATGTAGTAGCTTGTAGTGGCTTAGACGTATTATGTCATGGGCTTGAATCATATACTGCTATTCCATTTCACTCAAGAAATAAACCTGAAAACCCGGGATTACGCCCATCATATCAGGGGTCAAATCCAATAAGTGATATATGGTCTTTAACTGCAGTAAAAATGGTAGCTGAAAATATTTATAATGCAGTAAATGATCCGGATAATCATGAAGCAAAATCTCAAATGTTACTAGCAGCTACATATGCAGGAATAGGATTTGGAAATGCTGGTTGTCATTTATGTCACGGTATGTCATATGCCGTATCTGGAAATGTAAAAGAATTTTTCCTAAATGATTACCCTCAAAATCATCCCCTTATACCTCATGGATTATCTGTAGCAATTACAGCGCCAGCTATATTTAATTTTACTTCAAAAAGCGATCCTAAAAGACATGTAGATGTAACTAAAGCTCTAGGGATTTCAGATGTTGATGAAAATAATGTACACACCATGCTGCCAAAAGCAATAAAAGATATTATGAGTTCAATTGGCATGCCAACTAAATTATCAGATTTAGGTTATAAAGAATCTGATATAGATGAATTAGTAAAAGTTACATTACCTCAACACAGGGTAATAAAATTAAGTCCAATTGAAGTAAATGGAGATGATCTAAAAAAATTATTCATAAAAAGCTTAGATGATTCCTGGATTCAATAATTTAATTAATAACTAAGAAAAAAATATTATTATCTGCCCATTGATGAGTTATACCTTAACTCAAGTTTGAGAAAAATTATCTTACTATCTGTCCAGCTACATACTCTCCGTCCGTCCATGTAGGTTCAGAATTTAAATGTTCCATCATTGCCACAAAATACTCATGTTGATCAGGATTGTTAGCATTTGCTAAATGAGCATCTTTATTCTCAAAAACCGCAACACCAATTAAATCTTCATTATCATCATCGGGATTCATTAAAAACCAAGCAACCATTCCTTCAGGAATTCTTTCATTTCTTTTCATTACTTCTATAAGTTTTTCCTTATGACCGCTTTTAACATTCAAATTAAATACAGTACCGTACATACATCCTCCTTTTGGTTATTTTAATTCTCTTGATGATCCTGTAACTAAAAATATTGTGTCTTCTGCAATATTTGTTGATCTATCTGCAATTCTTTCTAAATTATGAGCTATGAATATTAAAAATGTTGCTTGTCTTGAAGTTGAAGGATCTCTCATGATAATCTGCATAAGTTCATTAATTATCCTGTCCTTTAAAGCATCCATTTCATCATCCATATCACAAACTTTTTCTGCTATTTTAACATTTGATTCCCTATACCCTTTTAAACACAAAGATAACATTTCTATTGAACGTTCAGCCATGGCAGGTATATCTATTAATGGTTTAATAAGATCTACGTCACCAATTCTAATATTAATTTTAGCTATACCTTCAGCATAATCAGCCATTCTTTCAAGTTCCATTATAACTCTCATTATTGTTATAATTTTTCTCAGATCACTAGCAACAGGTTGCTCACTTGCAATTAAAAAAATAGCTTTGGCTTCTATTTCAACTTTATATTTATCTACAATATCATCCATGTCAATAATCTTGTTAGACAAATCAATATTTCGAGTATTAAGTGCTTCAATTGAGCCATTTATCATTTTTTTAACAGTTTTCTCTACTGCATTAATACTAATTTGCAATTCTTCTAAAGCTTTATTAAATTCTTCTCTAGGCATAATAATATCCTTTAATAATATTATAACTAACTAAATCTACCTGTTATATAATCTTCAGTTTCTTTCATTTTTGGGTTAGAAAATATATTTTGTGTATAATCATATTCAATTAAAATACCACATCTGTCTTCCCCAGAAAGAAGAAAAGCTGTTTTATCTGAAACTCTTGCTGCCTGTTGCATATTATGTGTAACAATAATAATTGTATAATCATTTTTCAATACATTAATAAGATCTTCAATTTTAACTGTACCTATTGGATCTAATGCAGAAGTCGGCTCATCTAATAAAATTATATCAGGTCTTATAGCAAGAGCTCGCGCAATGCATAATCTTTGCTGCTGTCCTCCTGATAATGAAAATGCATTGTCTTTCAATCTGTCTTTTACTTCATCCCAAAGTGCTGATTGTATTAAAGCTCTTTCAACTTCTTCATCATAATTACCCGCAAATCCATTTATACGTAAACCGAAAGCAACATTATCATAAATAGATTTAGGAAACGGGTTAGGTTTTTGAAAAACCATACCAATTTTAGATCTTATCAAAACAGGATCAATCGATTGTGAGTTTATATCTAAATCATTAAATATAATTTGTCCTTCTACTTTAGAATTTGAAAACAAATCATTCATTCTATTAAAACATCTTAACAAAGTACTTTTTCCACATCCAGATGGGCCAATTAAGGCTGTTACTTTATTTGCTTCTATATTCAGAGAAATATTTTTTAAAGCCTGAAAAGCTCCATAGTAAAATGAAAGATTTTTTACTTTCAAAATAATATTTGATTTATTTTGCTCATTATTCATTATCATAAAGGTCCTTTAAATTATTCCTCAGATCTTTTTTGGAATTTATTACGTAAAATCACAGCAATTGAATTCATAGATAAAAGTAAAATTAAAAGAACAATAATACCCCCAGCTGCTAAACCTCTAAAGTCATCTTGTGGTCTTGATATCCAATTAAAAATTTGAATTGGCATAACTGTAAATCTATCCATTGGAGTTACAGGTATAAAAGTAATATATACTAAAGCAGTTATTGCCACCATAGGAGCAGCTTCACCTATAGCTCTAGATAATGCTAATATTACTCCAGTTAAAATCCCTGGAAATGCAGTAGGCAATACTGCCATTTTAACCACCTGCCATTTATCTCCTCCTAAAGCAAATGCAGCTTCCCTGTGTGCGCTGGGTACAGCTTTAATTGCCTCCCTGGAAGCTAATATGAGTACTGGTAATATTAAAAGTGACATTGTTAATGAGCCGGCTAAAATACTTCTTTCTAATTTTAAAAAATATACGAATATTGATAATCCAAGTAATCCATAAACTATGGATGGTATCCCGGCTAGATTTGATGTATTTATTTCAATAAAACTTGTTATCCAATTTTTAGGAGCATATTCTTCTAAATAAATAGCCGCACCAACTCCCATCGGCACAGTTATTAAAGCAGTTAATCCCATCATATATAAAGTTCCTATCAAAGCTGCCCATAATCCTGCTTGCTCGGGATGCCTTGAAGGATAATTAAATATTAAATTCGGAGTCACCCATTCATACCCTTGTAAAATTACCTGAATTAACAAGCTAATCAATCCCATCATTGCTACTAAAACTCCTAACAAACAAAAAACTAGAAATATAATTCCGATAAATTTTCTTTTACTTAAATTATTTTGATTAAGTTTAAAATCAATAGACATTTCGCCATCTCTTTACAATCCAATGCCCTAATGTATTCATTGAAAAAGTAATAACAAATAATAAAATCCCTACTGCATAAATCGATTGATACTCAATACTTCCATTAGCAGCTTCACCTAAAGCAAGTTGTACAATATATGCTGTCATAGTCTGAATACTTTCTATTGGATTAAAAGTTAATTTTGGAGTTGCACCAGCAGCTATTGTTACTAACATAGTTTCCCCGATGGCCCTAGAAAGTCCTAATATAAATGCAGCTACAATACCTGATAATGCAGCTGGGACAACAACTTTTATAGAAGTTTCAAATCTGGTTGCGCCCAATGCATAAGAAGCTTGTCTTAATGAATTTGGTACTGACATTAAAGCATCTTCAGTTAAAGAAGAAACAAACGGGATTATCATAATTCCCATCACCAAACCAGCACTTAAAGCATTGAAAATTATCATCTCTGGGAAAACTATCTTAAGTAATGGGGTTACAAAAGTTAAAGCAAAATATCCATATACAACTGTTGGAATTCCTGCTAATACTTCTAATATAGGCCTTAATATTTTACGTACAGTATCTGGAGCATATTCGGCTAAATATATTGCTACAGCTAGACCTACTGGAACAGCAATAAAAGATGAAATAACAGTTACTAAAAAAGTACCGGCAACCAATGGGGCAATTCCAAAAGATTTAGGAATTAAAATAGGAGACCATCTTTTTTCTGTAAAAAATTCTATTATAGAAACCTGAGTGAAAAATCCTATTGATTGTTGAAGCAAATTCCATATTATTGCAAAAGTAACAACAAGAGTTATAAATGCACAAATACCTACAAATAAATTTACCACTCTACCTTCAATTTTGGTTCTTAACCTATGCCCACGTTTCGCATTAAACACAGAATGATTCAAGTTCATATTATTTTCATTTAAATTTATCTAAATTGTTTTTGTACTCTTCATCTTTAACAGGAACATAACCAATTTCAGTAATTAATTTTGTTGCATTTTCCATATAAAATTTTACAAATTCTTTTACAATAGGTTTTGTATTATAAGAAAATTTATTTACATATATATAAAGAGGCCTTGTTATCGGATATAACTCTGAATCAATTGCACTGGAATCAGGGAAGATACAACCATTACCATCTTCTTTATCTATACCAAGAACTTTTAATTTATCTTTATTTAAAAGATAATAAGCATAGCCAAAATATCCTAATGCATAATTATCACCAGCTATCCCTTGTACTAAAACATTATCATCCTCTGAGGCTGTATAATCATCACGGCTTGCACCTTCTTCATCATTTATAATTTCTGTAAAAAATCCAAAAGTCCCAGAATCTGTGCCAGGACCATATAGTCTAATCTTTTTATTCGGAAAAGTTGAACGTATTTGATTCCAATTATTAACTACACTTCCAGGCTTCCAAACTAAATTAAGTTCAGTAAGTGTTAAACAATTGACAAAATTATTATTTGGGTTAACCATTACAGATAATCCATCCAATCCTATTCTTAATTCTGCATAATCAATACCATTCTCATTAGCTTGATTAATTTCTCTATCCTTTATTGCTCTTGAAGCATCTGAAATATCTATTTCTCCAATAACAAATCGCTTAAATCCGCCACCTGTACCTGAGATACCTACTAGAACATTAGCTTTAGAATAGATTTTTTTAAATTCTTCAGCAACAGCTTCAGAAAGGGGTGCTAAAGTAGATGATCCATCAACTTCAACAGTTCCTTTTAAATTCATAGAATTTTTAGTTATAGAAGATGGTGGAATTTGATTTTCATCAATTGCAGAACAAGAAATTATAGTTAAAACTATCCATAAATTAAAAAAAATCAAAGAAAAACTAATAATATTTATTGACATTAATAACTCTGAGTTTGTTAATATTTTCACTTTGATTAATTTAATAGTATGATAAGTTTTTCACAATTTTTTGTCAATGGATTTGATTCAATAATATCAAAATATTATATTACTAAACATAATTTGACTTTAATTTACAAAAGAAAAATAAGATAATTCAATTGAGGAATATAATGAATTGTAATAATTGTAAAAAATCTATCCCTGATGATTCTAAGTTTTGTACATTTTGTGGCTTCCAGATAATTAAAGACAATCAAAGCACTTCTGATTCTGAAATTAATGAAATTAAAGATGAATTAACATCATTAAAGTCTCAGTTAGAATCAATAATTAAAAAACCACCCCAAAAAAAAGAACAAAAACAGTGGACTGAAGTACAAACTGGCTTGTCCAAACTTCAAAATATAAGTTTAAATAAACCTAATATAAAAATTCCTAACACCGGGCTATTTCCAACAACTAATGAAATTGAATTATTAATTGGTCAAAATTGGCTAGCACGAATAGGATCTCTTGCGATAATTTTTGGTATCGGATTTTTTATTAAAGCAGCAATAGATTCAAATTGGATTTCTAATCTTTCAATTATTTTAATTGGAGCTATATTTGGATTTGGATTTGTATTGATAGGTTATTTACTAAATACAAAATTATCTTTTTATTCAAGGACTTTAACTGGATTAGGAATTGGAATACTTTATATAACTACTTATTCTTCATTCACTGCTTATGATCTTTTTAATATATATATTGGCTCAATAATTGTATTCTTGATTTCTATTCTAGGTAATTATCTGGCTTATTATTACAAAAACATATCGATAGGTATTATTTCATTAATTGGAGCATATTCTATTCCCATATTAACTGCTGTTTCTTTTGAAACACTGGATATTCAAAGCATCACTGCGACAGGGTACTATTTACCTTTAGTTGTACTAAGCAGTTGTATTTTTTTATTTAACTTTAGATCTCAAGCACTATTTTTTGGAATTTTAATAGCTTCCAGCGGAAGTTACTTAATATGGTCAGGCAGTATTCCGCCTAATTCAATGGCATCAGAATTACAATGGGGAATTAATTCAGTTATATATTTAATAATTTTAGCTGGATGGTGGATAACTAATAAAAAAATCATAAACACATATTCTGTATCCAGTTTACTAGGATTAATAATATTAAGCTTGAGTTTTGTGTTATTTAGTTTTAACAATTTATGGGATGCATATAGAAATTATATTGGTATTTTTGGATTAATTTTTGGTTTTTTATATCTTATCCCATCTATATATTCTGTATTAAAATCTCAAAAACTAACTTATCAAATTTATTGTATCATTACTGGATTCCTTATTATTTTTATAAGTATTCCTGTTCAATTTTCAAGCTCTTGGACAACCATACTATGGGCAATACAGGCTGCAATAATAATTTTAGTTGGATTTAGGCAATCCATTATTCAGGCAAGAATACTTGGGTACTTTATATTATCTTTAATTATTATTAAAGGATTAATTTGGGATTTCTACAATAATGAAAATATGATTCCATTAATTAATTCCAGATTTTTATCAATACTATCAATTTCTGTAACAAGCTATTTCTCTTATCATATGACAAAAAATCTGAATCTCGTTAATTATGAAAAAATTTATAACAATTTTTTATATTTCATAAGTATTATTCTTTTAATACTCACCGTAGACGGAGAAATATATTACATTATCAAATATTTCCCTGAATTAATTTCAAACACATATCAAATGCCCTTAACTTTAATGTTGTGGATAGTAACAGCAGGAATAATATCATATCTAATACTAAGAATTAATGTTACAAAAAACATAGGTACAATTAAGCGTTATTTTGGACATAGTATTATTTTAACTTTTTCAATATTGACTATAATTTATACAATGTTTTGGGATACAGAAAATTATATACCTTTTATAAATATAAGGACTTTAACTTTGATAATATGTGCAACTATTTTTTACATTACAATACTTACAATAAAAAAATTCTCAGATAACCTGCAAAATTTTGAAATTATTAATATAAAAAATAGTTTTAAATCATTATTATTTATCATTCCATTCATTATTCTTAGTCTCGATTTACACATTCTGATAAGAAATCCCGGAATAAATATTGCATCCAATTATCATGACCCTATCACTAGCACAATATGGGGAATTATATGGGCAATGATAGGTACAATATATATTTTTATTTCAATTAAAGTAAAAGATTTTACACTCAGATATATTGGATTGACTGCTATTGGAATTACTATAATCAAATTATTTATTTTTGACCTGTTTTTATTACCAACAACTATTAGGATATTTGCTTTTATATTATTAGGTATAGTTCTTCTAGTAGCGGGCCTAAACTATCAAAAGAACCTTGATATAATGAAAAAAATGTTAACTAAATAATGAGGAGTATTCTATTTCTTTTGAAATAAATTCTGAAAGCATTGAACAAATTGCTATCGGCGCGGGGATTTTAGGTACAGGCGGTGGAGGTAATCCGTACATAGGAAAGTTAAGAGCTCAGGAAATAATAAATAAACATGGAAATATCCCTGTTATACACCCTAATGAATTAAAAGATGATGATTTAGTTATTTGCCTTGGAGGAATAGGTGCGCCAACTGTAGGTGTGGAAAAAGTTAGAGGAGCTGAATCAGGAAGAGCATTAAAAGAATTAGAAAATTATTTAGGTAAAAAAGCAACTGCAGTAATATCTGGCGAGATTGGAGGAAGTAATTCTCTTGAACCTTTAATTGGGGCTGGAGAAAATAATATTCCAGTTGTTGACGGAGATGGTATGGGCAGAGCTTTCCCAGAAATACACATGAAAACATTTTTTATTTACGGCGTTTCATGGACTCCCGCTGTAGTTTGTGACGAAAAAGGAAACACTGCATTATTCACTGATGCAATTAGTGCTCATTGGTTAGAAAAAATGGCAAGAGCAGTAACAATACAAATGGGTTGTGCTGCAGTTTTTGCAACAGCTCCAATGACTGGAATTCAAGTTAAAAAAACCGCTATTCACGGGACATTAAGTCTTGCCAAAGAAGTTGGTAAAGCAGTACAAAAATCACAAAAAAACAAACAAAACCCAATTGAAA
The DNA here is from genome assembly GCA_009391605.1 of SAR202 cluster bacterium. The sequence goes on along the minus strand of VFGQ01000003.1, from coordinate 30,329 downwards.
ACATTTTAAAAGCATATCCTGGCAAATTACTTTTTGAAGGAAAGATAACAGACTTATCTCGAACAACTACAGATGGTTTTGCAAGAGGATACGTAACAATAAATGGAACTAATAAGTTCTCTAAAAATGAATTGAAAATTGAATTTCAAAATGAAAATTTAATTGCATATATTAACGACAAAATTAAATGCATGGTACCAGATCTTATATGCATAATTGACTCAGAGACAGGAGAACCAATTACTACCGAACTATTACGCTATGGCTTCCGGGTATCTGTATTAGCATTGCCTGCACCTCAAAATCTTTGTACTAAAAAAGCATTAGAAGTTGTCGGCCCAAAAGGATTTGGTTATGACTTTGATTATGAAAATTTATTAAAAATTCCAAGAAAATAATGAGAATAGGAATAGATGTAGGCGGTACTAACACTGATTCCGTTTTAATAAACAATAATAAAATTGAAAGTAGTTTTAAAACTAATACAAGTGAAGATATCAGTAATTCAGTAAAACTAAGCATTTCAGAAGTCATACAAAATCAACCTAAAGAAAAAATCAATTCAATCATTATTGGTACTACTCATTTAATAAATGATTTACTAGAAAGAAAAAACCTTTCTAAAACTGGCGTAATAAGATTGTGCGGCCCTGCAACAAGATTGTTAAAACCTTTATGTGATTGGCCTGCTGATATAAAAAAATCCATTAATTTTATAACAGACTTTACTGACGGCGGCCTTGAATTTGATGGCAGAGAAATATCTACAGTTAATAAATCTGAAATCCAAAAATTGTGTGAAATTTATAAAAAAGAACATGTGGAATCAATTGCAATAACAGGAGTTTTTGCATCTGTAAATCCTTATCAAGAATTAGAAGTGAAAAATATTATATTAAATGAAATAGGCAAAATCCCAGTATCAATGTCACATCAAATTGGAAGAATTGGATTGTTAGAAAGAGAAAACGCAACTATTTTAAATGCTATGCTAAGTAAGTCAGCAAAAAAGACTTTTGCAAATTTAACTAAAATAATAACCGAATTAAATCTTAAATCAAAAATATATATCACACAAAATGATGGTACTATGGCTTCTATAAATGATGCTTTAAATTATCCTATTTTTTCACTGTCATCTGGCCCAACAAATAGTATGAGAGGAGCAGCGTTTTTATCTGGGATTAAAGATGGAATTGTGATCGACATTGGGGGAACCTCTACTGACATAGGAATGTTAATTAATAATTTTCCAAAAGAATCTTCAATTGCTGTAGAATTTTCAGGTATAAGAACAAATTTCAGAATGGCAGATGTACTTTCAATACCTCTGGGAGGTGGCTCAATAATTAACCAAAAAACTCCTTATGTAAGTAATCAAAGTCTTGGTAATCGTATAACTACCGATTCTTTATCTTTTAATGGCTCAACAACAACTATAACTGATATTTTTACAAATCAAAATAAAGCAAATTTCATAGCCCCAAATCAAAATTTTAAATTATCCCCTAATCTAAATAAATCAGTAGAAAATGAAATTTATTCAAAAATTTCAATTGCTGTTGACAGGATGAAAACTGATTCAAAAAATATTAAAGCTATTGTGGTGGGCGGAGGTTCATTTATAATACCTAAAAAATTGGACGGTGTTGATTTAATCAAATTTCCCAAATTTGGCGAGGTAGCTAATGCAATAGGATCTTCAATGGCACAAATAAGCGGATATTCTGAAAAAGTTTTTTCCACTACAGATTTATCCAGAGATGAAATAATTGAAATATCTAAAAATGAAGCAATAGAAAACGCTGTAAAAAAAGGCGCAGAGAAAAAAAGTATTGAAATAATCGATTTTGAAGAAATACCTTTGTCATACCTCCCAAGTAATGCTGTAACTATAAAAACCCGAGCTGTTGGAAACATCAAAAATGAATTTAATTAAATCATAACTTTGATATAATTGACTTTCGTTTAATATTGTTTTAATTTTATTTACAAATATAAAACACTAAGAAGAGAACAAGCTCTCAATAAGACTTTTTGAGCGAACCCTGATAGTGAAAGAGGGCAAAGTTATAATTGAGTATGTATCATCTCTGAGTGGTTAAACTGAAATAAACTAAGTTTTACCGGGTTTGCCCGTTATAGCTAATTAAGTTGCTTGGTTCATTTGCCAAGAATTAGGGTGGTACCGCGAGAGACTTTCTCCCGTCCCTTTATTTGAGGGACGGTTTTTTTTGCTTAAAAATAAAGGAAATTATGTTTAAGGAAGTAAATTCAAATCCTGATTTTCCTAAATTAGAAAATAATCTTTTAGAAAAATGGGATAAAAATAATACTGTAGAAGAATACAGAAATAAAAATACAGATTCAGGAAAAACTTTTTCTTTTATTGACGGGCCTATTACTGCAAATAATCCCATGGGAGTACATCATGCATGGGGCAGAACATATAAAGATCTATTTCAAAGATTTTACACAATGTTAGGTCATGAACAAAGATATCAAAATGGATTTGATTGCCAGGGATTATGGGTAGAGGTAGAAGTAGAAAAAGCTCTTGGATTCAAATCCAAAAAAGACATACAAGATTTTGGTGTTGAAAAATTTGTAAACCTTTGTAAGGAAAGAGTAAATAAATATTCTGCTGTTCAAAGAGATCAATCCATAAGATTAGGATATTGGATGGATTGGGAAGATTCATATTTCACTATGTCCGATGAAAATAACTATTCGATTTGGGGATTTTTAAAACAAATGAATGAATCTGGAAAAATATATAGAGGAACTGATGTAGTGCCATGGTCTGGGAGATCAGGAACTTCCTATTCTCAAATGGAAATTATCGAAGGTCGTAAATTAGTAGCCCATAAATCTGTATTTATAAAATTTAAATTAAAAAATAAGAATAATGAGTATGCTTTGGTATGGACAACTACTCCATGGACTCTTACTTCCAATGTCTCATTATTAATCAATAAAAATTTAAATTATGCCAAATGCAAATTAAAAAATGGTGAAATTTATTATGTTGCTGAAAAAAATATCAAATACCAACGTTTAGAAAAAGAATTCAAAGATAAAAGAGAATGGGTAGAAGGCGTACCTAAATTAAAAACAATTGCCCAATTATTCAATGAAAGAGGTGGGTATACAGTTGAAAAAATAATCAAAGGATCAGAAATGATTGGATGGGAATATGAAGGTCCTTACGATGAATTTAAAGCAGCTAAAATAAATGGAGGATTCCCATTTACCAACGAAAAATTAAAAGATAAAAAAATTAATGCTATAAAATGCCATAAAATTTATGATGGCGGAAAAGATCAGGAAGGAAATGATGTTGTAACATCAGGAGAAGGGACCGGAATAGTACATACAGCACCTGGCTGCGGAGACATAGATTATAAAATAGGACAAAAAAATAATCTTGTTGCTTTGGCCCCTTTGGATGAAGAAGCAAACTTCATTGAAAATTTTGATTGGCTAAAAGGAAAAAACGCCACTGATTCAAAAACAATAGAGCTAATACTTGAAGATTTAAAAAATAAAGATTTGCTTTTTTATACTGAATTATATCCTCATATATACCCACATTGCTGGAGATCAGGAGATGAACTTGTTTTCAGACTAGTAGATGAATGGTATATCAATATGGACTGGAGGGATGATATAAAAAAATCTGTGGATGAAATAAATTGGGTTCCTGCCTGGGGAAAACAAAGAGAACATGAATGGCTTAACAATATGGGTGATTGGATGATTTCTAAAAAACGCTTTTGGGGATTAGCATTACCTATTTGGCAATTTGAAGATAATTCATTTTATGTAGTTGGATCTAAAGAAGAATTAAAAAAACTTGCAGTAGAAGGGTGGGAAGAATTCGATGGAAATAGCCCTCATAGGCCATGGATAGATAAAATCAAAATTAAACATCCAGATACTGGATTGATTGGCACAAGAGTATTAGATGTTGGAAACCCTTGGCTTGATGCTGGAATAGTTGGTTTTTCAACATTGCAATACAGAACAAACAAAGAATACTGGAATAAATGGTTTCCGGCTGATATGATTTCTGAAAGCTTCCCTGGTCAATTTAGAAACTGGTTTTATTCATACTTAACTATGGGTACTGCAATCTCAAAAAAAACACCTACAAAAAATATATTTTCATATGCCTTGGTACGAGATGAATCAGGTGCAGAAATGCACAAAAGCCAAGGAAACGCCATATGGTTTGACGATGCTGCAGAAGATATTGGAGTTGATGTTATAAGATGGCTTTACACAAGGCAAAATCCTGAAATTAACCTGCGCTTTGGACCAAGTATTGCTAACGATATAAGAAGGCAAGTAATAATCCCGATTTGGAATATATATAGTTTTTTCACTAACTACGCTATTTTAGATAAATTCACTCCTCCTGCAGATTTCAAATCTCCAACACCAAAAAACTTGATGGATAAATGGATATTAGCTGAGATGAAAGAAACTTCAGAAATGGTTAAGGAATATTTAATATTATACCAACCGGACAAAGCAGCGCTTTCAATAGAAAATTTTATTAACCTTCTATCAAACTGGTATATCAGAAGAAACAGACGAAGATTTTGGAAATCAGGAAAATTTGAAAACAATACTAAAATTGATCATGATAAATACTCTGCTTATGAAACATTATATTTTGTATTAATAACTTTATCTAAAATTATGTCTCCCATAATTCCGTTTATTACAGATGAAATATACTGTAATTTGACTAACGAAGCTAATTGGAAAAAAAATAGTGTTCATATGGAAGACTTTCCTGTATTTAATAAAAAAAATAAAGAGAATGAAAAACTTCAAATAGCCACAAGAGCAGCAATGAGAATTTCAAGTTTAGGGCGATCAGCAAGAAGCAAAACCCAGATTAAAGTACGGCAACCTATAAATAATTTGTTATTTAGATCTAAACAACAAATTGATCCAAAGTATCTGGAAATGATAAAAGAACAAGTACAAGATGAAGTAAATGTTAAAAATGTAGACATTGTGGATGAAAGTTACAAATTAAGCGAAACAAATATAACTCTCAACAAATCTGTATTAGGGCCTAAAATTGGAAATAAAATGGGAGATTTAATTAAAGAATTAAATAATCTAGATCATAATTTATTAATTAAAAATCTTCAAAAAACAGACAGTATCAATATCAATGATATAGAGCTTTCAATACAAGATTTTAATATTGAACATGATAATTTAAAGGATACTGAATTCATTGAAGATAACAACTATGAAGTATCAATTGAAACAAAATTAAATTCTTCTTTAATTGATGAAGGATCAGCAAGAGAATTAATACACAGCATACAAAATCTAAGAAAAGATTCAGGTTTCAATATTTCAGATAAAATTATAATGACCTATAACTCTGATGAATATTTAAAAAATATAATTAATAAATTCGAATCACATATTTCAGAAGAAATACTTGCAAAAAATATTATATTCAAACAATCTAAAACAGAAGGTAGTTCTTTTCAAATCAATAACTCAAATATAGTTATATCCTTAAAAATTTCAAATTAATTTAAATTGTTCGTAATTGAGGGAAACTTATTACTTCTCTAATAGAAGGTTGATTTAAAATAAGCATGACCATTCTGTCTATCCCAATACCTACTCCTCCAGTTGGTGGCATGCCATGCTCTAACGCTATTAAAAAATCTTCATCTAATCTATCTCTTTCTTCTTCAGGAAATTCTTTTCTCATTTTTTCCTGATTTTCAAATCGCCTTCTTTGATCAATTGGATCATTTAATTCTGTAAATGCATTACAAATTTCCATACCGGCAATAAATCCTTCAAATCTTTCCACTATGTTCAGATTATCCTTTGAAGGTTTAGCCAAAGGAGACATTTCTAAAGGATAATCCATTAAAAACGTAGGTTGTATTAAATCTGGTTCTAATTTCTCTGAGATCAATTTGTCCATTAGCCCTGCCCAACTTAACTGATTGCCTACATTAATACCTATTTTACTCATTTCATTTTTTAATGTTTCCACATCGCTACAAACATTAAAATCTATTCCTGATTTTTTTATTAAAGTTTCTTTTAAATTTAATCTTTTCCAAGGTGGTTTAAAATTCAATTGATTTTTGCCATATGGAATTTCATATGTTCCTTTAACATTAAAAACGATTTGTCCAAACAAATTTTCAACCATTTTCATAACATCATTATAATCAGCATAAGCTTCATAGGATTCCATCGTAGTAAATTCAGGATTATGATTACTATCTATCCCTTCATTCCTAAACAACCTGCCTATTTCATATACTTTTTCTATTCCACCTACAACCATTCTTTTTAAATACAACTCTGTAGCAATTCTTAAAAATAACTCACGATCCAAAGCATTATGATACGTTTTAAACGGATGAGCCATCCCTCCGGCAGGTATTGGAACTAATATTGGGGTATCAACTTCAGTAAATCCCTGTTCTTTCATAAACTTTCTTAATTCAAAAACAATATTATCTCTTTGCTTTACAATTTTACGAATATCAGTATTAGCAATTAAATCTAAATACCTTTGCCTATATCTTGTTTCAACATTTTTTAAACCATGCCATTTTTCTGGTAAAGGTTTTAAAGATTTTGATAATAATTTTATTGTATTAACCTGTACAGTTGGTTCATTTCTTCTAGTTCTAAATACAGGGCCTATCACGCCAGCCCAATCTCCAATATCCAATAATTCAATTAAATCTTTAGTATTATCATCTATAGAGTTATCTCTTGCTAAAAGTTGGATTTTACCTACTTCATCAAGGATATCTAAAAAAATTGCTTTACCCATTTTTCTAATTGCAGTAATTCTTCCGGCCGAATAAATTACTTCGCTTTGTTCTAATCCTTTTTTTTCAATATCATTTAACAAATCCAAACAATCTTTTGTGTTATGTGTAGGTTTGAAATCTGTGGGATAAGGATCAATCCCTTTTTTGTTCAAAATTTCAAGTTTTTTCAAACGTGATTTGATAATTTCATTTATTTCTGAATCCAAATTTATTCTCTTTCCTTTAAATGGGTCACGTCATTAAATCTTATTATACTCCACTTTTTAGGGTTCAAAACTATATAATCATCTTGTTTATATCCCCATTCTCCCTCATCATTCAACTGAATATTATTTTCTTCAATTGAAAACTCATATATCCCCGTATTATTTGTTTTAAAACCCCAAACTCTTTTTGAACCCAACAAAACACTTATAAGAGTTTGCATAAAACCGCCATGACTAACTACCAATATACAAGAATCTTCATCAGAGTCATTAAAAATAATTTGTAAAGCTTTGATTGCTCTTTGATATCTAGAATCAAATTTTTCTGCATCTGGAACTAAATTCCAGTTATTTTCTTTCATAAAATCTTCATATGTATCTTGGTATTGATCATTATATATATCATCAATATTTTTTCCTGCAAAAACTCCCACACTATATTCAATGAGGGAATCTAATTCAGTAATATTTAAATTAAATTTTTCTGCAACATACTCAGCAGTATGCTTAGTTCTTTTCAGAGGGCTTGTATAAATTTTATTTATAGATGGTATTTGTTTATATAAATATTCAGACAACAAATTAGCTTGAGACTTCCCGTGTTCGCTAATATCAATATCAACAATTCCTTGGAATCGATTTGCTTTATTCCAATCAGTTTCAGCGTGTCTTACAAATAATATTTTCATAACAATATTTCCAAGTAAATTATAATACCCTCTAATTATTTATTACTGAAGATCTTATAGCCAATAAATCCCTTCTTAAATTTTGATTTGTTGCAGCATCTGTCTGAATTTTTCTTATCCCATGCAAAACAGTGGTATGATCTCTGCCTCCAAATAACAATCCAATTGTAGTTAAATTCATTTGACTATCTTCTCTTAATATAAACATAGCTATCTGTCTTGCAATCACTAAACTCTGTTCTCTGGATTTTCCTTTCAAATCAACAATATCAATCTGAAAATATTTTGCTACTTTTAAAATAATTTGCTCTGGATCAGCAAAATAAGAATTAGTATCAGCATTTCCTAACAATTCTTCAACCAATTCTATATCTAATTCTTTGCCGGTCAATTCAGATAATGCTAATACTTTGTTTAAAGACCCTTCCATCTCTCTAATATTATGATAAAGTTTATTGCTTAAAACTTCTAAAATTTCTTGTTTAATTTTAATACCTTTAAGTAATACTTTTTTCTTTAAAATATCTATTCTAGTTTCATAATCAGGCAATTGAATGTCAACAACTAATCCGCCAGATAATCGGGAAGTTATTCTGTCTTCGAGTAATTTTAATGAAGATATTGGTCTATCGCTAGTTATAACAATTTGCTTGCCTGACAAATGTAAGGAATTAAATGTATGAAAAAAACCTTCCTGTGTTTGTTCTTTTCCCATTAAAAATTGTATGTCATCTAACAAAAGAGCATCTGCATTTCTGTATTTATTCCTAAACAATTCAGTTTTATTTGTTCTGATTGATTTAATATATTCATTTGTAAATTCTTCACATGTCAAATAATAAAATTTAGATCCGTCTTGTAATAATCTGTTTCCAATTGCATGTAATAAATGAGTTTTCCCCAATCCAACATCTGAATAAATTAATAAAGGATTATAAGTTTTTCCTATATTTTCTGATACAGCAATACTAGCTGCATGCGCCAGTTCATTTGAAGCACCTAATACAAAATTTTCAAAAGTATAATTAGGATTCAAATTGAAATTTAAACTTTTATTTCCTTGCAAAGAATGCTGTATTTGCACTTCTGAATCTAAATGTGATCCTAGCACTTTAAATTTAAGTTCTAATTCTTTTTCTAACAATTTAGACAAAACATCCGCAATTACTGAATACATTCTTTGTTCTAAGTACTCAGATATAAATGCAGATTCAGATTCAATTAAAAAACAATCTTCTGAAATTTGCCTACCTTGAGTTTTAGGAAATTTAAACCATGTCTCATACGAAGATTTAGGTACTTTTGTTTCAATTTCTCCTAAAGCTATTTTCCATATTTCTTGATTATTATTATTTAAAATAGACATATAATAATTAATCCTGTTTAAGTACTACTTTTATAATATTATCTTCTCTACTTTCATACATATCATATGCTTTTTGTAAATCATCAAATTTCATACTATGTGTAATCATTGTTGATGGATCCCACCAACCTCTATTTTTCAATTCAACCATTCTTTCAATATGACCAGTAGGATCACCACTATTTACTGCAGATGAATTAATTATAGTAGCTCCATGAAGTAAAAGATGTTCAGTTTCAATTGTTGCCAATGTTCCCTTAGAATCTTTAGGCAATTTACCAAAAATTAGAATTTTACCTAAAGGTTTTACAACTTTTAAAGAAGTGTTAAATGCCTCATTATCACCAGCAGCTTCTACAGTAATATCAGGAAATTCTCCACCATTAATATCTTTAATTGCTTCTTCTAAATTTTCTTTTTGATAATTAATTACATCAGTTGCGCCTAATTCTTTTGCTTTGTCTAAACGATAATCTAAACTGTCAACTGCAACTACTTTTCTAGCTCCAGCTCTTGAACAAATTGCAGTGAAAGACAAACCAATCGCTCCCTGTCCCAAAATCATTATGTTTTTTCCTAAAATAGTCCCCATCAACTGGCACGCATATAAAACAGTTCCTGAAGGTTGGCACATTACCCAATCTTCTGCATTTCCATAGTCAGGTATTTTTATCATTCTTGAATAATTCCCTATAACATATTCCGCTAAAAGCCCACCACCTCTACCAGGTACAGCTTCTGAATTGTCTGCAAATGGAGAAGGTAAAACTATTACTCTTTGTCCATTTGGAAATTCAGTTGAATTACTATTTAATATTGTTCCCACAGCCTCATGACAATGAGAGCCCCAGCGCATCGGATAATTTTCTTCAGAAAATAATGGTCCATAAGCATCTCTAATATCGCTTCCACAAATAGACCAACTTTCAAGTTTTACCAAACTTTCATTTTCGTTAGCCGGGATTGGTGTATCTATTTCACTTATTTCAAATTGCTTTGGGGCTAATATTCTTGCTGCTTTCATAATTTCTCCTTTTGGAACATCTATTTTAAAATAACTTCGCCTACGCCTCTCTCTGAATATTGAATTTCTGTTCCAAAGTCTGAGCTTAGATCTGCAAGTTTATTTATAATTCTTTGTTTATTTTCTTCTCTAGCTATAACAGGTCTTCCTCTTTGAGGTCTTGGTAATTTATATCCTAATTCTATCGGAAAGAGATTTATTTTTTTAACTCCTTTTGGAGTTAAAACACATTCAGCTACCACGCTTTCCCAATAATATTTCATCGCAGGAAAACCTTTTGTATCACCGTCGTATCTTGCATTATAAAAATCAGATGGAGTTGCATAATGATCTAATCCAAAATTTTCATATGTAGGGTGAGGGTGCCATTTAATAGTATCGTTTTGAAAAATAAAATTTCCAAGACTATAAAAAATTGGCTTGTTTTCATATATTTCCATTCCTCTCAAAACATGAGGGCCATGACCGGCAACAACATCAGCGCCATTATCAAGAATTTTCTTACTAAACTCCCTTAAAAATTCAGGAGTTTGTTCACGCATCCCGTTAGAACTGTATCCGCCTGAAGGGTCTTCATGACAATGTATACTAACTAACACATAATCTGACATAGCTTTAGCTTCTTTTATCCAAGTAATTATTTCATCTTCATCACTTTTATTTGTTCTAATATCAATCCCATAATCTTTTGATGTTTCAAAAGTTTTAGTTAAAAAATCTATTTGATTTTTCTTTAAGCCTTTTTTATTTTCTTTATACCCTATTTTTTCAGAAATGTTTTTTAATTCTTTAATTTTAGTTAATGGTAATTTATGAATCTGTTCATAACCTAAAGGATTAACTCCAGGCCTACCTATGGCATCCGGTCTTTGATGAACTGCTCTGCCTGCTTCTGGAAATGTAGTGGTTAAAGATATTAATGCAACTCTGCCAGCTTTTGTATCTAAATATCCTGGTGATCTTGCTTCACTTAAATTTTTACCTATACCAGAATAAATTAAATTTGTTTTTTTCAAATTTGCCAAATGATTTAATATACCCCCCTCAGAATAATCCCAAGAATGATTGTTTGCTAATGCCACCATATTTACCCCAAACCATTCTAATTCATTTAAATTCTTTGGGTCTGAAGCGGCAAAAACACCTCCGGGTATTCCTGGTGAAATACCATAATCATGCATTAACATTTCTAAATTAGTGAATGCAACATCAGCTTTTTTAAACACATAAGATAAAGCAAGAAATTGAGGTTCGTCAAATACCGACAAAGGCCTGGTAATCATTGCATCACCACTTAAAACCATAGTAATTTCATTTTTTTCAGAAGAATATAACATTTTAAAAACCTCGGGTTTTTAATTAGGTCATAAAAATATAATATTACTGTAAATAATAATCAACTCAATTATTTACATTATAATAGTCACCAAGATTTTGCTCTATTATCTTTATCTAAAGATGCCAGTCTATCAACAGTTAAAGTATCTCCGCTTATTGAAATTAATGTAGGATTAATTTTCCCATCATCTACAACATAAATATTAGAGCCATAATCAGATTTAAATATTTTTGCTGCGTCGCGCCATTCCCCTCTTCTAGATTGAATATAAAGATTATTTTCTTTTTCAATGATTTGAATTCTGCCTAAGCTTCTTATCGGCCTGCTTCTAGCTACAAATCCTGCTCTTTGTCTATAAACACCTAAAATTATATTTTTCTGATCAGCATTAATAGGAGTTTTAACAATGTTTATCGCAGGCTTTCCTAATAAAGCATAAACAATCTCATCGGTAATTTCTTCAACCAAGCCTGAAGATAAATTTAAATGAATCATTAACCCAAGATCTAATTTTGGAAACAAAAGCATTACAGTATTCCATCCACCACTAATTCCACCGTTATGACCGTATGCATAATGTCCGAAAATACTTTTAACTTGAAATCCTAATCCCATTTTAATACTTAAGTCAGGGTCCGGAGAATATTGCACCTCAAGCATAGAATCAAATGCGTCTTGAGATATTATTCCATTACTTTTATTTAACAAGGCTTTAGAATAAGTACACATATCTTCTAATGTTGCCATTACAGAACCTGCCGCAGCTGTTCCAACATAATCATATTTTAATCCTCTAATATTAACTTCATCCACAAGATCTCCGTAAATCAATTCGTCTCCTATTAATTCCATTCTATCTAGCTCATCTTGCCCAAGATCTCTGTGATATCCAACTGACATACCTTCTACTGGGTTATCCCCGGGATAAGAATTATTCATCCCCAATTTGTCAAAAATCACCCTTTGAATCACATTGTGCCATGAATCATTTTCAACCCTTGCCACAATTTCCCCTAATATTCCCCATGCATGATTAGCATAATGCCAATCAGTTCCAGGTTCAAAATCAACATCAATTCCATTAGGATAATGATTGGGGATATCAAACGGTCCTGTATCACCCCATAACTTTATATCTGAAGAATTAAAATCTTTTTTTTCTGGCATTTCTCCAATGCCGGAAGTATGAGTAAATAAATGCTTTACTTTAATGGAACTAAAATCAGTGTTAAATTGAATGCTTGGAACTAAATCAGTAACTTTTGCTTCCATATCTAACTTGCCATTTTCAACCAATCTCATGGCAGCTAAGGCAGTCATAGTTTTGGTGATAGACCCAATTCTTTGAATAGTATTTTCTGTATGTTTAGTTTTTGTTTCAATTTCAGAATAACCAAAACCATTAATAAACAATGTTTCCTGAGACGAAACCACACCTATCCCCATTCCTGGAAGTTTATGTTTGTTTACAATTCCTTCTGCAGTATTTTTTAATAAATTAATATCCAATTCCATATTTTCCTCTTATAATAATTTTTATAGCTTGGAGTTTAATCCTTTTATAATTATTGGTCAAACTTCATAAGAAGGTTTGACATATGATGTGATTCCGCATTAGAATTTTTAAAGTTCAACCTAATAAATCAAAACTAGAGGATATTATGAGATTTGCATTTACTAAAGAAGAAGATGATTTCAGGCAAGAAGTCAAAGAATTTTTAAAAAATGAACTTCCAAAAAACTGGGATGGGGTTGCAGGCAACAACCTAGAAGAAGGTGCTAACGAAGATGAATGGGGATTCACTTTAGAAATGAGAGAAAAATTAGCTAAAAAAGGCTGGCTAACAATGGCTTGGCCAAAAGAATACGGAGGGCAAAATGCTTCTATGATGAAACAAGTAATTTTTGCCGAAGAAATGACTCTTGCAAGAGCTCCAGGAAGAGACGGTTTTGGTATTAGAATGTTAGCTCCAACATTAATGATACATGGAACTGAAGAACAAAAAACTGACTATTTACCAGACATTGCTGCAGGTAAAGTCCAATGGTGCCAAGGATATTCAGAGCCCGAATCAGGATCTGATTTAGCTTCATTGCAAACAAGAGCAGTTGAAGATGGGGATGATTTTGTAATAAATGGCACAAAAGTTTGGACTTCATCCGCACACAGAGCAGATAAAATGTTTATATTAGTAAGAACCAATCCTGATGCACCAAAACACAGAGGGATAAGTTTTCTCCTTATTGATGACATGAAATCTAACGGAATCCAAGTTAACCCAATAATTGATATGGCCGGAAGACATAATTTCAACATGGTCACATTTGACAATGTAAGAGTTCCCAAAAAAAACCTTGTTGGGGAGCTCGACAGAGGATGGTATGTAGGAGCTACTTTATTAGATTTTGAAAGATCGGGAGTTGAATATTCTTCACGCTGCTTGAGCTTATTAGAAGAACTTATTGAATTCGCCAAAACAAATAAACGTGGGGGGGAAATAATATCGGAAGACCCTAATATCAAAAAAGAAATTACTGAACTATATACAGAAATTAATGTTTCAAGAGGGATGTCATATAAAATTGCAGATATGCAAAGCAAAGGAGAAGTCCCAAACAAAGAATCTTCAATGTCAAAATTGTTTGGCACTGTACTTGAACAAAAAGTAGCTGATTTGGGTATGAAAATTCTTGGTTTATATAGCCAGCTTGGGCCAAACTCAAAACACAATAAACTAAAAGGTAAAATAGAACAAGAATATCTTTCAACAGTTTCAGCAACAATAGCAGCAGGAACATCAGAAATTCAAAGAGGAATTATAGCAACAAGAGGATTAGGTTTACCTAAACCATAGGAGTAAATTATGGATTTAAGTTTAAATGAAACACAACAAATGTTAAGAAATACAGCAAAAGATTTCTTTACAAGTGAATGCCCCGAAACGCATGTTCGTGAAATGGAAACAGATAACGAAGGTTATAACAAACAACTTTGGGAAAAGATAGTTAATCAAGGATGGCTTGGCATTCCTTTTCCCGAAAAATACGGCGGTTTTGGGCTCTCTTTTTTAGAATTTTGTATTCTGCTAGAAGAAGCTGGAAGGGTATTGTTACCTGAGCCTCTTTTTGGAGCCGTTCTCCTAGGAGGAATGCCTATATTTGTAAGTGGTAATGAAAAACAAAAAGAAGAACTTCTTCCCAAAGTGATTTCTGGTGAATCAATTATTACATTAGCTTTTCATGAGGAAGATGACTTAATATCTCCTTTATCAATACAAACAAATGCCACTTTAGATAATAATGTTTATAAGTTAAATGGAACAAAAATGTTTGTACCAAATGCAAACATAGCTGATTTACTACTTGTAACAGCAAGAACAGGAAATAATGATGAGGATATTTCTTTATTTATCATACCTTCTTCAAGTGAAGGTATTACAATTTCCCCACTATCAACGATTTCATCTGACAAGCAATTTGTTATCAATCTTGATAATGTTCAAATACCTTCATCAAATTTAATTGGAACAAAAGACAGTGCATGGAAAACAATAGAAACAATATTTGATATGGCTGCAGTTGGAAAATCTTGTGAAATGTTAGGCGCTGGAGAAAAAGTATTAGAGGGAACAGTTGAATATGCTAAAACGCGAACACAATTTGGTCGCCCAATTGGTACTTTTGGAGAAATACAAAGACACTGCTCAGAAATGGCTACTTTAGTCGAAGGAACAAGGTTTGTGATATATGAAGCTGCATGGAAACTTTCAAACAATCAAGATGCAAGCAAAGAGGTATCAATGGCTAAAGCTTGGACAAGTGATTCACATACAAAAGTATGTGCAATTGCACATCAAGTTCATGGAGGGATTGGATTTACTAAAGAACATTGGATACAACTTTATTCTAGAAGAGCAAAAGCTGCAGAAATTGCTTATGGTGATGCTAATTTTCATAGAAATAAATTAGCTTCTTTATTAAAACTATAACTCTGAAACATATCTGTAATTTCTTATCGAACTATAAAATATCCAAAATAATAATGTAACAACGCTTGCTATTATCCCACCTAATAGCATTGTTGTCCCAGCCCCTACTATGGCAGATAACAATCCAACTTCAAAATGACCAATATGATTAGCTCCCATAGCTGTAAAACTATGAGCACTGCTTGCCCTTCCCAATAATTTGTCTGGCGTAGTTAGCTGTACTATTGCTTGCCTCATTACCATAGAAATCCCATCCGTAAGCCCTAATAAAGCAACTAATCCTAAGCCGATATATAAACTTGTATTTATACCAAAAAGCATCAAAAACAAAGAATATGCAAATGTTGCAACAAGCACTATTTGTCCTTTGTTTTTTAACTTAGAAGTATACATAACTATACTCGCGCCAAAAATTGTTCCAATAGAATTAAAAGCATTTAACAATCCTGTTCCCTCAACTCCTTTTGAATAAAGTTGTGAAGAAAATACTGGGAACAAATTTCTATAAAAACTAACAATTGTGACAAAAATATCTAATAAATATAATCCAGGAAGTATGGGATGAGTAGAAATAAATTTATATCCTTCTTTAATAGAATTGATTGGCTTTTCTTTGTTTCTTTCTTTAGATTCTCCGCTGGCATTAATCATAAGTGGGGAAAAAACACTAACAAAAGCAATACTCGCCGCAATATAAAAAGCTCCTGCAGGGCCAAGATATTCAAATGATTTCCAAAATATTAAAGGGGATATTATAGAAGAAACCTGAAAAGAAGCTGATGATAAGCCAATAGCCTCAGTAATGTATTGCTTTGGAATAACCCTTGGAAGCATTGCAGGCCGGCTTGAATTTCCAAGCATGCTAGTAATTCCTGTTATAACAATTACCCCAAAAACATGCCATGGCATTAATCTTTCCCCTTGTGCAAGAATTCCTAAAAATAATAACAGCAAAAAAGAAACTAACTGAGTATATACCATAAGTTTTTTTCTGTCTGATACATCTGCCATAACTCCTCCATAAATCACCACGGGCATTTGAATTAACTGAGCTATTCCAAGTAACCCAACAATAATTGAAGACCCTGTTTCGTCATAAAGCCATTGCGTTGATATAAGCATTTTCATTGACATGGTTATCCCTGCAGTAACACCCCCTAGCCATAAATAAGTAAAATCCCTATATTTAAAAGGTAAAAAAACATTAATCTTTAGATTATTATTAATGAAATTCATTAATCTTTAATTATCCTTCTGGTAGGATAATTAATTGTAATTCCTTTTTTATCAAAGCTGCTGTGAACAGCTTTGATAATTTCGCTTTTTAATTGAAACGAAGCCGACCAATCTTTAGCCTGCATAAAAATCCAAAAATTAATGTTTGAATCACCAAATTCTGAAAAACCAAACCGAGGTTGCGTATTATTAGCAACATTTTCAGAAACAGATAACAGTTGTTGCAAAGTATCTTTTACAGTAACTTCAACATTTTCTAAGTTTTCTTCATAAGCAACGCCTGAAGTTATTAATATATTTATTGCAGTTTCCGGGCTATAAAAATTAGTCACTACACTTTCAGCCATTTTAGAATTTGGAATTAACACCAGGTTATTAAACCTGTCTCTTATTTTTGTACTTCTCCATCCAACAGAAGAAACATATCCCTGAATACCTCCTTCTATTTCTATAAAGTCTCCTTCTTTTAATGCTCCTTCTGTTAAAACATATGTTCCTGCAAAAAAATTACTAAGCGTTGGCTGAACAGCAAGAGCAACTGCTATACCGCCAATTCCTAGTCCGGCCAAAATTGGACTTATAGAAAAACCAAAATACCCAAGTAACTGAAGGGCTCCCAAGAGATAAATAATTATTGGTAAGATTCTTTTTAAAGGAGGAACTAGTTTGTCATCTAATTCTGTGGCTGTTTTTTTTAAAATTTTCCTTGAATACCAGTCTAAAAAAACACTCGTTATTCTTGAAAAAGATATAGTTAAAATTACTATAACCAAAACACCCCATGTTATCAGCAAAGAATCGTTTAACCATTTCCTGTCAGATCCTTCTAATACCAAATCTCCAGCCACAATATCCAACAAAGACAGTGACCACAAAAACCCAGACACAATAAAAAAGACAACCAACGGTCCTTTCAGGTTATAAGCAATTCTGTATAAAAGAGTTGCGTTTTTGTTTTTGCCAGCCTTAAAAACAAAATCACCTACAAGCTCTAAGATTAAAGCTAATACAAAAGATCCCACAACTAATAAAAGAGAAATTATTAAGTCTGAATTAAACCCGAAATTTGACATACTTTAATTATACATATAAATGTTAATAACTATTGTTTATATTTATTTTGTTTTTTTTTAATAAAAATAATAACAATATAAATATATGTTATCCACAGACATTAAACATAAAATTTTTAACATAAACCCTGTTATTATATATATATTTCAACTTATACACTTGATTATTATTATTTTTAAATAATGAAAGATAAAATTAAATTATTAATATTAGCTGGCTCTGGAGGTGATGGAGCAATTAGTGGAGTACGTAAAAAATTTATACCTAGAGGTGGTCCTGATGGTGGTGATGGTGGGAATGGAGGAAGTATATATATTGTTGGAGATAGAAACACGACATCCTTAATTAATTATAATCATATAAGAAATATAAATGCTAACAACGGTTATGAAGGAAGTTCAGGTAATAAAAAAGGAAAAAAAGGTAGAGATAAATATATTGCAGTTCCATTCGGTACAAAAGTATTAAAAATAGAAAATAAAGAAAAAAAATTATTATTTGAAATTTTAGATAATCAAAAAAAACTTATAGCAAAAGGGGGAATGGGAGGAAAAGGAAATTCTGGAAAAGCTAATTCCGTAGTTCAATATCCACTGCTTGCAGAAAAAGGAGAAAAAGGAGAAGAACTTGAAATAGAAATGAATTATTTAATTTTATCTGATGTAGCCATTGTGGGAAAACCAAATTCTGGAAAATCTACCTTTTTATCAAAAATAACGAACGCGCGGCCTAAAATTAATATTTATCCCTACACAACAATTGGAGTTGAAACTGGCACTATAGAAACAGTTAAAAAGCAATACAAAATAATTGAAATACCTGGGATAGAAAATAAAAAAAACAATTTAGGACTCAAATATTTAAAACATATAGAAAGAGCACGTGTTATAGTTTTTTTATGTGAGGGAGAAGAGGATGATACAATTGAAATAATAAAAGACAATAACCAAAATTTATTAAAAAATAAATCATTAGTTATAATAAAATCTCATAATAATACTGATGAAGCTCAAACCCAAACAAGCGTTAAAGAAATTTTATTAATAAAAAAAACAATAGAAAATGTGTTGTTAGAGGATGTAAAGTTAAACCCGGAAAACATTGATGCAGATATTATAAAAATTAACCCTGAAGAAATAGAAAATGTAATTAAAGGTAAGGACGGATTTGAAATAATTCATCCTCAAATCATAAGAATAGCAGAAAAAGTAAATTTAAATAAATGGGATGTGATGGCTCAGTTTATGAAAGTGTTGCATCAAAAAGGAATTGCAAAAACGCTTTTAATGAAGGGCGTTAAACAAGGTGATATTGTTAAAATAGGGAGCATAACCCTTGAGTGGAATTAATTCAAAACATGGTGTTTATGGGGGGACCTTTGATCCTATACACAAAGGCCATTTGAAAATTATTAAAGAAAGCATATATCAATTAGGCCTTGATGTTCTTTATGTTGTTGTTTCAGGCGATCCCTGGATGAAAAAGAATAATGTTATCGCAAGCAAACAACAAAGGCGTAAAATGGTTGAAATTGCTTTAAGTAATTATGCAAAGGTTTGTTTGGTGAATGTTGAAATCAGCAAAAATTCACCATCGTATTCTTATCAAACATTAAAATATTTGAAAGATAAAAATAAAGATGCGGATTTTTATTTTATTATGGGAGTAGATTCTGCCATGAATATGGATAAATGGAAAAAGCCACTTAATATTCTATGTTCTTCAAAAATTGTTTGCGTCCCAAGGAATAATATATTGAATCACAATGTTAAGGATAAACTTTTTAAAATTTATCCAAAAACGCAAGTGCAGTTTTTGAAGAACATAGATGAAAAAACTTCATCTACATCAATAAGAAATTTAATTAAGAGAAATAAAAGTCAAAAAGAATATTTAAATAAAAATGTATATACTTATATATTAAAAAATGGAATTTATATATAGTGAAAAACAAATTAAATAGACTTATTGAAATCGCTGAAATGTCAGGGGCATTTAAAACAGGGGATTTTTTACTTTCTTCAGGTAAAAAAAGCAATGTTTATTTTGACGGGAGAATAATAAGTTTAATTCCAGAAAGTTTAGAAATCATTTCCTTAGAAATTTTAGAAGAAATTAAAAACAGAAAAGCCAATGTTTTGGCTGGCCCCACGCTTGGAGCAGATCCGATAATAGGGGGAGTTTTAGTGAAAGCAATGGAAAATAATATCCAATTGCATGGCGCTATAGTAAGAAAAGAAGCTAAAGAACATGGAACCGAAAAGCAAATTGAGGGCTTGTTTAAAGAAGAAGATAAAGTGATTATTATTGATGATACATGTACTACAGGAAAAAGTGTTTTAATGGCTGCAAAAGCATTAGAAACTCACGGATGCAAGGTTGTTGGAATAATTTGTGTTGTTGATAGAGGTGAGGGTGGAAAAGAAAATATTGAAAAATACGGATATAAATTTAGTTCGTTGTTAAAAATAGAGAACCTTAAATTAATTCCATGGATTTAATTGGCCTTTTTAATAATAATACTAGCATTTTGCCCCCCAAAACCAAAATTGTTTGACATTGCATAATTAATCATTAAATTTTGTGCTTTATTGGGGATATAATTTAAATCACATTCAGGGTCAGGGTTTTCAAGGTTAATTGTAGGGTGGGCTTTTTGATTAATTATTGACAATATAGTTGCAATTGCTTCTAATGCACCCGCGCCACCTAATGCATGTCCGACCATAGACTTAGTTGAACTAATAGGGATATCGTATGCTTTTTCTTTAAATGTTTTTTTAATTGCATGTGTTTCACACATATCATTCAAAGGGGTTGATGTTCCGTGAGCATTTATATAATCAATATCTTCGATATTAATATTGGCATTTTTAACAGCTCTTTTCATGGCTAAAATTGCCCCAGTTCCTTTAGGATCAGGTTGAACTGGATGGTAGGCATCAGAAGAAACTCCCATACCAATTATTTCACATAATACATTAGCATTTCTTTTTAATGCGTGTTTTTCTGATTCTAAAATAAGCATTCCGGCACCTTCAGCAGGAACAAAGCCGTCTCTTAGCAAATCAAAGGGGCGACTAGCTTTTTTAGGATTATCATTATTTGTGCTTAAGGCTCTTAAGGCACTGAACCCACCTAGGCCAAGTTTGCTTATCCCGGCTTCACATCCTCCAGCCAAAACTACATCACAAAGGCCGTTATTAATAAGTTGAGCTGCATCACCTATTGATTGAGTGCTAGCAGCACAAGCAGTGACAACAGTTGAACTAAATCCTTTAAATCCAAATACTCTTGAAATATTTGCTGCAGCCATGTTTGGAAGAATCATAGGAATAAAATATGGGCTTATTCTCATCTCGCCTTTTGTAACTTGTAAACGTGCATTATATTCAAGTTCTGGAAATCCTCCATTTCCGTTTCCAATTATTACTGCTGTAGATTCTTTTTCTTTTGTTGTTAGTGACAGGTTGGAATGTTCAATTGCAAGCGCAGAGGCAGCGACAGCCATTTGAGAAAATCGTGCCATTCTTTTTAATTCTTTTTTCTCAATATAATTTTCAGGTTGAAAGGTTTTGACTTCACCAGCAATTTTGGAGGGGAACTCACTTGGATCACATAGTGTAATTTGCCCAATCCCAGATTTTCCTGAAACAAGATTAGACCAATATGTTTTAATATCTTCACCTAAAGGAGAAATGACTCCTATTCCAGTAACATAAGCTTTTATTTTAGATGGTTTATTCATAGTTGTTAATTATATTATTTAGTTATAGATAAGGATATAATTCTGGGGTTATATTATTTAAATATTCCAATGCTTCTCCTGCTATAGCTAGTGACCCTGTAATAAGAATGTTTTCGTTTTGATTATTTAATTTTATTAACGCTGATTTAACATCGGGATATTTATAATAAGTAGTTTTTGTATTGTTGATAATTTTTGTGAAATTTGATGTTGGAACAGCTTTGGGATGACGAGATTTAACAAAGTATATTTTTTTAGAAATTGATGCTAATGATTTAATGCTTCTCTTGTATAAATGCCCTGAAGACACTCCAAAAATTAAAATAAATTTTTTTTGGTTTATTTCTTTTAAGGATTCAATTAGCTGGATTGTAGAATGGAAATTATGCGCGCCATCAATAAAATATGTGTTTTTGTGTTTTGTTATTATTTGTAATCTGCCATCCCATGTTGTTTTTGCTATTCCATTTTCGATGTTTTGTTTAGAAATTGTATAATTTTTTTGAATAAGTTTTTCTGCAGCTAATATTGATAAAGAAATATTTTCGACCTGGTATTTTCCCAGGAGAGAGGTTTTTATATTGTATTTATTTGTTTCTGTAGTTGCAGTGAAAGTTTGATAATGATCAGTTGTTTTTCGAGATGTAATTTTAATGCATTTAGGTACGTAATTTAAAGAAGAGTTTGTTTGTTCTGTTTTCTTTTTAATTATATTTAATGCTATTTTTGTTTGAGGAGCGGATATTACCGGAATATTTTCTTTAATTGCCCCTGATTTATCAAGTGATATTTTTGCAATGGTGTCTCCCAGCGTTTTTTGATGATCAAGACTAATATTTGTTATTAAGGTTAATATGGGATTTATGTAATTTGTCGAATCATGCTTACCTCCAATTCCGGCTTCAAATATTTGTATGTTTGTTTTTTTATTTTTAAAGTGCCAAAGAGCAATAATCATGATTGCTTCAAAAAAACTTGTCCCTCCAAGTAAACTTGTATGCTTTGATTTTATTTTTCTCCAGGTTTTATTAAATGAAATACAGAAATCATTTTGAGTAATCGGTTTAAAATTAATCCTAATTCTTTCTGTTACTTTAGTTAAATGAGGGGATGTAAATAAGCCGGTAGTGTAATTTGATTCTTTCAATATGCTTGACATTATAGCGGCGGTACTACCCTTGCCCTTTGTGCCTACAACATGAATCGTGGGTATTTGATTTTTATCTAGATTAAGATTTTTAAGTATATTTTTAATTCTAATTTTTCTTTTTGATAAATATAATTTACGATTTGTGGGCGCTGTTAAGAGTAGTTTTTTTAGACTTGAACTGTATTTTGAATTCATTGAAGTAGCAAATTTTATTAATGTGTTAATACAAAATGTTTATTATTTATTATTTTTACTTTAATTTCTTTTTCGTATAAAGAAGATAAATTTTTGGTATTTATTATTTTATTAGGAGATCCATCTTTAAATATTACACCATTTTTCATCATAATAACCCGATTGAATTTCCATGCAAAATTTATATCATGGGTTGAAACTATAGTTGTTATAGGTTTGTTTAAGGGCGAATATAGGATTAAATTCATCACTTCGGATTGATTAAATGGATCTAAATTTGATGTTGGTTCGTCAAATAATTGAACAGGTTTGTTTTGTATTAAATTATGGGCAAGCAAAGCTAATTGTTTTTCCCCTCCAGAAAGATGAGCTAATTTAGAATCCCATTTATTAAATAAATTTATTTTTTTTAGAATTTTCATTGTTAGCTTATAATCATTTTCAGATAAATTTGTTTTGATGTTTCTGTTGGAAAAACGACCTGTTATTACAAAATCAAAAACATCAAAATGCAATGGTAGATACGGTGATTGCGGCATATAAGATATTAATTCTGATATTTCTTTTGATCCTTTGTTTGCCTTGTGAATATTTTTGAGTAGTACTTCTCCTTTGCTTGGAGCAATATGCCCGGAAATTAATTGAATCAATGAAGATTTCCCACTTCCGTTTGGCCCAATCAGTAAAATTTTTTCACCTTCTTTAATAATTAAATTTGCAAACAATTCGAAAGAAGAATTGTTAAATTTTAATGAGGTTTTGTTTAGAGAAATACATGGTATTTTATCCATTTATATTTCCTTCTTTTCTTAATAAATGTACAAAAACAGGAAAGCCTAAAAATGCTGTTATTAACCCTACTGGAATTTCAGTTGGAGATAATATTGTTTTTGCTATTATGTCTGAAGACAATAAAATTATAGCTCCAATTAATGAGGCTTGGGGAATTAAATATTTGGGATTTGTTCCCCATGTCATTCTTGAAATATGAGGTGCAACTAATCCAATAAAACCTATGATCCCTGTTTGTGATACAGCTATTGAGGAAGATAAAGTAGAAGCAATAATTAGCAGTGTTATAGTTTTTCTTTCGTTTATTCCGAGAGATTTTACTTGTTTTGAATCTAAATTTAATATGTTAATTTTATTATGTTGTGAAAAGAGCAAAATAACACAAGGCATCCCTGAAAAAAAGACAATATTAAAATGTTCCCATGATGCAAGTGAAAAACCTCCTAATAGCCAGCTTAGTATGGGTTTGATTTCAGGGTTTTGTGTAATTAATATTAATGTTGTACATGCTCCCAAAATAGAAGTTATAGCTACCCCTGCCAGGATTAATGAAAGGTGATTTAAGTTTTTTGAATAATTTGACAGATTATAGGTTAAAAATACAGCTAATAACCCCCCTGTGAAAGCAAATAAAGCAGCTCCAACATTTGCAAATGACATATTTGAGGGATAAATTGTTAAACCAATTACTGCCCCTAATCCTGCTCCTGTGCCAACCCCAAGTAGATAGGGGTCAGCTAAAGGGTTTTTAAAAATTGCCTGGAAAGTGCTTCCAGAACTAGATAAAATAATCCCAGTTGTTATGGCCAGTAAAGATCTTGGGATTCTGAGATTAACAATAATTGTATGAGCACTATTTGATAAAATAAATTCAGATTTATTTGTAAAGATATTAGAAGTTATTATATTTATAATTTCAAAGGCATTTATTTTAGATGGGCCAAGAAAGACAGAAAATATAAATATAAATATTAATAATAAAATTAAAAATATAATGCTTATAAAATTTCTTGTTGTTTTAATATAAATAATTTTTTTAATATTTGTTTTTGTACTCAATTTTATTTATCTATGTTTGATAATAATATTTTATTGAAAATAGGTGAATATATAGCTACACCTAATTCTTCTATTCCATCTATAAACCTTGGTCCTGCTACGGATAATAATTCTTGATTTATAGTTATTATTCTATTGTTTTTTACAGCAGTTAAATTTTTAAATTCAGAAGAATTAGCAAAATATTCAGGAGAGGAGGTTATTATTATTTGAGGATTCTTTTGTATTATTAATTCTTTAGAGTATTGCTTATAACCAGATATATCTTTTGCTATGTTTTGTAATTTTAATAAATCAAGTGCTTGCCCTATTAGGGTATCGTGCCCGGGAGTCCATAATGATCCAGTATCATAAAATACAGTAGGTCCCTCAGAGTAATTATTGAAAAATATTTTTATATTGTTCAATCTTGTTTTAAATGAATTTGCAGAATTTAAAGCTTCTTGATTTTTGTTTAATATTTTCCCCCACATAATAATTCTTTCAGGAATAGATTCAAAATTTCCATTTAGTGATTTTTGATATAAAACTTGAATTTTATTGTTTTCTAATTGATCAATATATTGTTCAAAAAAAATATAAAAAAGATCTGGTTCTAAGTTAATTACTGATTCAATATTTAAATTAAATGCATCACCAACTTTTTCAATATTATTAACGCTTTTTGGGAAATTAACAAATGAATGTGTCCCGACAATTTTATCTCCTGCTCCAATTTCATATATTATTTCAACTGCTGCTGAATCAAAGGCAATTATTTTTTCGGGTGATTTTTTAAATATAATATTTTTTTCATTAGAGCCAGTTATAATTAATGGATATGATGTTGGCGGGATTGCTTTTGTTTTTTTAGAATTTATTATTTTTTTTGTTACAAGCTTTGGTTGTTTTGGTTCAATTAATTTAAATTTATTTGCTTCTGTGTTGGGCTGGGTTTGGATGGGAATTAAAGCCGGTTTTGTTTTGTAAATAGTATTAACAGAGGTAACAGGGGTAACAGGGAGAATTGGGTTAAGTGTAATTGGCTCATTTTTTGAACTATAGTTAATACTTGGAGAACATGAAACAGATAATAAAAAAATTATTTGTATGACAAATAATTTAGTAATAAGTTTAAACATTAATCCTCCTTAATTATGAACTTTTTGGAAAAGAAGGATTTTTGTTATAACTTGCATCTTTCCTCGAAGATCAATCAAATTCTAGGGCTTGGACCGGGCTAAAAAGTTTACCGTTGCGGGACAGCGTCGGGATCAAACCGAACTTCCATAATTACTCATATATTTTGAGACCTAGGGCTTAATAGAAATTAGCATAGTTATAATTAGCAGTCAACAATTTGACTTTTAAAATTGAATCTTAAAATGATATTTTCATTAATTCTTCTGCAAAAACAATTTCTCCGGAGTATTTTTTTGCAGCATTTCCTAATGCTTTTTCTAAAACTCCATGAGTTGAAATATGTTTGCCCATGTGGGATAGAATCAATTTTTTTACACCAGCTTTTTCAGCCATTTCTGCTGCACCTTCTGCACTACATTGACCTGAAGATTCTTTATCTTTATTCATACTTTCTTGATCATCCCAACACATGCAAACCATGATGTCCGCATTTTTTGATAAATTTATTACAGAATCACAAGGTTGTGTATCCCCAGTAAATACTATAGAAGTATTATTTGTTGAAAAACGATAAGCTATACTATCTAAATATGGTTGTACGTGTTCAGCATTAGTTGTTGAAACTTCCCAGGTAGGGCCAGAAACAACATCTCCTGCAATAATATCTTTCGGGTTGATCCAATGTTTATCTTTTGATGAAATATTAGTTTTAATTGTTGGAGGTTTTCTTGGAAGAATTCCCCCGCGATTTTCATATACTTGTTGACTTGTTGGAGCATTAACTCTTGCTTTCCAATCATGGGCAAATGCTCCATTTTCACCAATAAGATCTTTTGTT
Source organism: SAR202 cluster bacterium (assembly GCA_009391605.1). The sequence continues at coordinate 3,654 of VFGQ01000003.1, read as the reverse complement.
AGTTTTGTTGTTGGTTGGGGGCCATATACATTTAATGTGTTTTCAACCCCAATGCTTTGATCCCATCTGCACAATAAAAAACAAGGATAATCAATATCATGATCAAAATGATGATGTGTAAAAAATAAATAGTCAATATTTGTTGGCCATAAACCGGCTTTAACAAGTTTGTCAGTTGCAGCGGGACCACAATCAAACATTATTTGAGAATTATGGTTGTCTAGTTTAATTACGTAAGAACTACCGAATCTTTCTGGGGTTGGGGTTGGTGTTCCTCCTCCCAAAACATACAATTCTGACATAATTAGATTTCCAATTAGATTTATTTTTTACTAACATTTAATTGGGCATATTTTTCAAAGTTTTTTATGAAATCCTCATTACTCGCACTTTGAGCTATACGCCTTATTACATTAGCAGTTGCATCTGAAGTATCTCTGTCTTTTCCTGAGGGATCAGTTGTTTGGATACTTATTAATCTTCTTAACATATGTACTTTTTCTAATATATTAGCATTTAATTGAAGTTCTTCTCTTCTTGTGCCACTTTTAAGTATGTCAACAGCAGGGTAAACTCTTCTTTCTGATAATCTTCTGTCAAGATTGAGTTCCATATTTCCAGTACCTTTAAATTCTTCAAAAATTACTTCGTCCATTCGGCTTCCTGTATCTACTAAACATGCTGCCAAAATGGTTAAACTCCCGCCTTCTTCAGTATTCCTGGCGGCACCAAAAAATTTTTTAGGTGGATATAATGCATTTGGATCTATTCCTCCAGACAATGTTCTTCCTGTACTAGGGACGGCTAAATTATATGCTCTTGTTAATCTAGTTAAGCTGTCTAATAAAACAACTACGTCTTCGCCGTTTTCTACTAATCTTTTTGCTCTTTCAAGGCATAACTCTGCTACTTTGCAGTGATCTTCAACTGGTTCATCAAATGTTGAGCTGTAAACTTCGCCTTTTACGGCACGTCGCATTTCTGTAACTTCTTCTGGTCTTTCTCCAATCAGAGCTACAAGAATTTGTATTTCTGGAGAATTTGCAGAAATACCTGCTGCAATGTTTTGTAATACTGTTGTTTTTCCTGCTTTAGGTGGTGCAACAATTAAACCTCTTTGCCCTTTACCGACTGGTGCTATTAAGTCAATTATTCTAGGTGTAAGTTCTTTAGGAGTAGTTTCAAGCTTGAGTTGTTCTGTTGGAAAAATTGCAGTAAGAGATTCAAATTTAGTTCTAGCTTTAGCTTCTTCAGGATCAATATTATTTACTGTTTCTACTTTTATTAACCCAAAATACCTTTCCCCGTCTTTAGGAGGTCTGGTTTTTCCTGAAACGTAATCACCAGTTCTTAAGCTGAATTTTCTTATCTGAGATTGAGATACATAAACATCTGTAGAAGAAGGTGACATTCCATTAGTTCGAATAAAACCGTAGCCATCATTTAATATAGATAACATTCCAGATGTGGTATTAGAGCCGTTTTTATCTGCATATGAAGCATAGATAGAATTAATTAATTCAGATTTCTTTTGTGAATTATCATTTTTTAATAAATTTAACTCTTCTGCAATTTTAATAAGCTCTTCTTTGCTTTTTGATTTAATCTCAGAATATTCCATTATTATGATTTAATTTAGGGTAAAAAGATCTCCATAAATATTTGTGGAGTCGTATATAAGATATACATGTAAACAATAACATAAATTCGTGAATTTGTCTACATGCTTTTATTACAGCGCTGAACAAAAGCTCTAAATAAATTGGCTATTTGTTTAGGATGTTCGTCTAAACGTTCAGGATGGAATTGCACTCCAACGATTGATGCGTCTTTGTTTTCAAAGGCTTCTATTAATCCATCTTGAATTGTGTACGCAGATGCAAAAAATTTATTTGAGAGTTCTTTATGTCCTATCCCCTGGTGATGCCTGCTATTTACTTTTACTGTACCTCCGGATCCAAGCATTGTTGCAAGATGACTTCCTAGAGTTATGAATATATGATGAAAATCTGATTCAATATCCATATATTTTTTTGCATCAAAATTCCCAATACCTTTTTTTTCATTAATTTTTTGTCTAAATTTATACATATTTTCATAATGTAATTGATTTACGTTTTGAATTAAGAATCCATTAAAATAAACATTTAACAATTGCATTCCTCTACAAATTCCAAAAATAGGGATGTTTTTTTCACAAGCATTTTTTATAAGTTCAAATTCAGTTCTATCGCGTTCTAATGAAGTTCCAAAACATAAAGTATTATCAGAGACTTTCATTCTACCTTCATATAGTTCAGGAGAAATATCACCTCCTCCAGTTAAAACAAGTCCATCGTATTTATTTTCAAGAATTTTTGTTTTTGTAATTGCATTAGCGATAACAATGTTAGTGTTAAAAAGTTCTAATGCATTAATATAGTTATCAATGTTTTGATTTAAACCTGCACTAATAACAATTTTAGGAGATTTCATGTATTTAAACTTTTATAACCGTATTATTTAAAGTTCCTATTCCATCAATCGTTATACTAATTTGATCATTTTCATTAAGTGTAAATTCAGGTGGGGGAATTATTCCTGTTCCTGTTAAAAATGCAGATTTTATAGGAAGTGTATTTGATTTTTTTAACCATTTAATTAAATTAGGAATAGATTTATTCATTGATTTTACTGAAGAGCTAGAATTATAAATAGATTTATTATTTCTTACAATATTGCAATTTATAATAAAATTTTCATAACTATTGATTGATTCTGAATCTATAATACACGGACCAATTGAACAGCTTTTATCATAAATTTTTGCTTGAGTAAGATATAAAGGATTTTCTCCTTCAATTTCTCTGCTTGTCATATCATTTCCAATAGAATACCCGAATATTTCATTATTTATTAAAATTACAGCCAACTCTGCTTCAGGAACATTCCATTTCGAATCTGACCTAATCCCTATTTTTTGGCCTGGGGCCACAAGTCTGTTTCCGGTGGATTTAAAAAATATTTCAGGTCTTTTAGCGTTATATACTTTTGCATAGATGTCAGGAGTTGAACTTTCTCGTTTTCTTTCAAATTCAGAATTTTTATAAGTAACTCCTGCAGCCCATACTTCTTCGGGGATGAAAGGGAGAAGTAATTTATTTTTGCCTAGTAAATTATTCAGTGATATTTTTTTGATTTTATTATTAGCAATAAATTGATTAATATAATTTGTCCTTGATATTTTCTGAGAACTTGCTTCAATTGTTAAAATTTCTATTGTATTCATATATGAAGAATATTCTGTGATATTAAATGCATAATTATCAGCATAATTAATTATTAAATTGGGTTTGTTATTTTTTTCTATTCTAAAATATTTCATTGATTGTTTATTCTTATAATCTATAACTTGAAATAATGTTATCAGAGCATTATACTCAATTTATATGCTTTTCCTTGTTCCTTTTATAATTAATAGCTTTTTTGAGCTTGGTATTGTCCGGGGTGGAGTTGTTCCCTACTTTAATTCTTGTTCCAGTTTAAATATTTTGGAGATTTAAATGCAGAAATATATTTTTGTTACAGGAGGAGTGGTTAGTTCAGTTGGAAAAGGAATATGTGTAGCTTCTATTGGACGTATGTTAAAAAGCAGAGGATTAAGTGTATCTTTAA
>VFGQ01000104.1 GCA_009391605.1 SAR202 cluster bacterium | reverse complement strand
GTAAATTCCCAATATCTTGGCATACTAGGCCATGAATCTACCAATTCATATTTAAAATCTCCCGAACCTACAATTACACTCATATCATTCTCCTAATTTTTCAATTCCCCAGAAACTATTGCATCATATCTTTCCTCGCAAGCTGATATTACAATCTCAACATCTTCAGCAAGTATATAATTCTGATCCAGTAATTTTCCGGTTTCCTGTTTTACTTTATTTAAAAACTCTTCTTTAGTTTTATATCTTTCATTTATAGATAATCTTCTATCACCTTTTTTATCTCTGTCTTCTTTGGTCACTGCAAAAAACATTGAAATACCCTGCATGGCAATCTGCTGATCAGGTTCCCTGGTATCTGGATGTCTTAAATTCCATCCAAAATGGCTTGCAAGAGGTACAGTTAAATCTGGCATTCTTATTCCTCCTGTTTCATTTGCATCTTCATCAATATTTGGAACAAAGTTCTGATATGTTTCAAATTCTTTTGCCGGTAACCTTCCAATTCCCTCTGATGCTCTTTCTCCCATATCAACTCTTCGTATCAACCATACTTTTTTAGGATCAGGAGTATTTATATCTAAAATATTGTTAACTTTTTCTATTAATACCTCTGGTTTTATAGCAGTTCCATCATTTATTCTGGGACAGCTACTTGGTGGTGGCAGAGTTCCGTCAGTAGCCCATTTATCAAGATTAATAAGGCTTGCTCTTAATAAAGGTCTGTAATCAACTACATTAAATTTATACATACCAACTGATCCGTCTGGCCCTACATCATCAGGAGCTAAAGTACCTGCTCCATGTTGGGTGCCAGAAAAAAGATACATTCTTGCTTCTGGTGCTTCAGGCAGATCCCGTTCTTCTATAGGATGAATATGCATGTTTGCACTATCTCCTCTCCAGTATTCTGCTGAAGAATTAGTATAAAAAACTTTCGGAACAGCATTAATTTTTCTCAATTCATTAAATAAGCCATCCACATTATCTGAATAAGGATCTTTCATTTCTTCATCAGCGAAAGGAAACATATGCCCAAAACCAGGTGCAGACTGCTGTGATGGCTGAGCGTATCTATGATTAAACTCTCCTTTTCTTGCTCCTGCAACATGGACAATATGCCCGTCATATGCAACTTTTCCACTTTCATCTAAGTTAAGTCCTAAATACAAAATGTGTCTTTGCATTCTTCCAGTCTGAGATATTCCAAAGCCATAAACCTTTTCAAATGGTTTGTTTATAGGATTAACATTCGAATCTGATTTAAAGAATGAAGCTATGTCTCTGACAGCTAACATTCCAGTACCAACAACAGGCGCTATGGAAGGAGTATAAGATAAATAATAGATTTTACCAGGCTGAAATCCACTTTCCATATATACATATTCATCACTGGGTTCCACTCCAGAATCAGTTTCATTCGCAAAACTCCATTCCGACCTTGGAACATTACTTTCTGGTCCATCCTCCCAATCTCTTACAGTTAATCTTGCATTAGGATCATTAATATCCATTGGAGTATTAGGTGTATGAATTCTATTAGCTAACAAATGAGTTTTCTGAACGTAATTAGTTCTGATTTCTATAACAGTTTCACCTCTGAATCCTTTGTCATCAATTTTTGCAAAAGGAGCTTCTAATCCATATAACACGTCATCTTTGATAACGTCCCACTGCCATCCGAGTGAAATCACTGAATATCCGTGATTAAATAAAAATCCATCACCTTCAATTGAATCAAATAAATCCATTCTATTAAAATTACCATGAATCAAAGGCCTACCTCTGTTAACTATATCAACCATTAATCTGGCATTACCTTTACTTGTATCTGAAGGTGTAATTAATGATACTTTAGATTTGAAATGCACTAGTCCATTCTCATCAGTTGGTGCTAATTTTAAATCAACAATAGATTTATTTACCTCATTATTTGGATCAACAGCAAACTCTACCACTCCGTCTATTTGATTGAACTGACCATGTGCTCCAAAAGATTTGCCATCAGCAAATAGACTTATATTTTTTACATCAAAATTTATAACTGCCATATAATTCTCCTTTAATATATACTAAATTTATCTTCCTGCTGTGTTTTAACATTTATCAAAACACTCCTGCCCTCTTTATTTGCTTTCTCTGCAGCTTTGATAGCAGGGCCAATTTCTTCTGGTTTATCAACATCAATACCAATTGCTCCCAATCCTTTTGCAATTGTTGTATATGATCCTGTCATATTTCCGGCTCCATACTTTGACATTGCTACGGGCTGGTGATGATCATATCCTCCCATGGTTCCATTATCGAGTACAATTGTTGTAATTGGATTGCCAGATCTTACTGAAGTCTCTATATCCAATCCTGCCATTCCAAAAGCAGCATCACCCATAAAATTTACACAAAATTTATCAGGATTTGCTATCTTAGCTCCAATAGCCAAGCCTATTCCATAACCTAAATGTGTACTTTTCCCCCATCCAATATAACTATGAGGAACAGTAGCGGGATAAAACGGCATTATCTGATCTCTTGGGTGCCCAGCATCATGAGTTATAATTGTATTTTCATGATCAACTGCTTTATTAATTTCATTTATTAGTCTGTACGGATTTATTGGAGTCTGATCTGAATTTAGTAATTCACTCCACTCTTCATTCCATTCTTTTTTAACTATTGCAATGGATTCAATTACAGAATCATTATTTCTTTTTGTTGATCCAAGCTGTACTTTAGTTTCTTCAATCAACATTTCAAGAGTTAATTTAGCATCTCCCAAAAGTCCAATATCAGTTTTGTATTCCTTTGATATATCAGCAATATTGTTTGTATTGTGGATTAAAAATTTACCATCAGGAATATCAATAGCAAAATTTGTTTTAGTCCAGCTTGTTCCTATACCCAAAACTAAATCTGATTCTTTTAACCAGTGCCACACTGTCTTTGGAGCTGTTCTGTTAGCAGATCCTAGTGACAAAGGATGCCTTTCATCAAATGCTGATTTTGCCTGCATAGTAGTTAAAACAGGAACTTGAAGTAATTCAACTAATTCCTTTAATTCATTTGTGGCGCCAGCATACAACGTTCCCTGTCCTGCCCATATAATCGGATTTTTTGCATTTATAACATTTGATACTGCATTTTTTATATCATTATTGTTAGGCGCAGAAAGAGTAATTTGCGGACTTGAGTAATCATCTATATTATCTATAGTCTGTGCCATGGCATTGCCTTTCATTTCAAGTAAAACAGGACCAGGACGACCATTAATTAAGGCTGACATTGCTCTTCTCATTAAGTTTGGAATATCTTCAGCAGAATTTATGGAGGCTGCCCATTTTGTTATCTGTCCATAATTTTTCGGAGCGGAAAAATTTGGCTCAATATCAGGATCTCTATCACCTGCAGGTAAAAATAAAATTGGGACTGAATCTGCCCATGCCTGAGCTATTCCTCCAAAAGAGTTTTCAACTCCAGGGCCTCCCTGACAGCAAAAAACTCCTCTTTTACCTTGAGATGCTAACATTCTGGAAAATCCATCGGCAGCCATAATCCCACCTCTCTCTTGTCTGAATACAATAGGTCTTATTCCAGCATTAGCAGCTGCTTCTATCAAAGGATTTGCAGGAAAACATGCCATCCATTCAAATCCTTCTTTTTTTAAAATGTTTGCAATCGCTTCAAATCCATTCATAATTTATCCTTTTATTTAAGTTTGAGAAACCCAGTTATCATTTGATTGGTCATAAATTTCATATATCTGGTTTAAAGTTTTTTCATCTAATAACAATCCGGTTTCAACCTGTTTAATATTTGATTTCAAGTGTGATAAATTTGTTGTACCTACAATATGTACATTTATTGTCTGATGAGATAATGCAAAAGCCAATGACAATTCAATCGGACTTAAATCTGTATCAATATCTATTCCATTAGATTTTATAATTTCATATCTCCTGAAATATTCACTAGCATAAGCTGATGGCGATTTATCAGCTCCCCATGCCCCGTTTGCTATAGGTCTTTTTGCAATTAACCCTTTTTGTGTTTTATTAACACCAGGGAAAACCATATCTTTAGCACCTTGATCAAGAAGGCTAAAACTAGTTTGAATTGAATCAAATCTGGAATCTAAAGAAGCCCATTCTGCTGCTTGGTTATCTCCACTGTACCCAATAAACCTAACTTTACCCGCTTCTTTAATTCTTTCAATAGTATCAATCACTTCACCTTCCTGTAATATATCCAAATCACAAGAATGTAATTGTATTAAATCAAGATAATCAGTTTTCATCCTTTTAAGGCTTCTATCAACACTTTCAATTAAAGTTTTCTTAGTCCATTCCTTATCCTGTAAATCGGTTTCTCCCCATGAGTTTCCCTTTTTATCATCTTCAGAAGATTCCACATAATGACCACATTTAGATGCGAGAAAATATTCACTTCTTCTGTGCGATATTGCTCTTCCTAGAAATTCTTCACTGTTTCCATAACAAGGAGCTGTGTCAAAAAAATTAATCCCCAGATCAATGGCTGAATTTAATAATTTATCGATATTTTTTGATTCTTCAATACTTATTCTTCCTATCTCAGACAATCCTATACCGAGTTGACTGATTTTTTCTCCGGTTTGTCCAAATTCTCTTATTGGTAAGTTCATTAAATCCTCTCTATTATGGTGTAACAATTGCCCTTGTAACTTCACTTCCTTTTGTAGTACCTAGCCATTCAGCAGTTTTAAATGCATTCTCAATATCTGTTATTGGGAATTCATGTGAAACAACATTAGTTAAAGGGTATTTATCTTTAGTTCTAATTAAAAAATCTATAGCATTAGGTAATATCCATGGATCATAGTGTTGTATGCCATAAAACCTTATTTGCTCAGCAACTAATTTCTGCACATCCAGGTTAACAATACTATTTGGAGAAATATGTCCAACTTCAAGATAAGTTCCTCTCATCCTGCACATTTGAACACCTTCTTCAACTGCTGCAGGAAAACCAACAAGTTCTATAACTATATCTGCTCCTATTCCATTAGTTAATTCTCTAACCTTATCAACTCTTGAATCAACAGTCGGATATTCATTCATATCTATTATATCAGTAGCACCACATAATTTTGCTAATTCAAGTCTTGGTTTTTGTCCATCAATTACTATAACTTTATTAGCTCCCATATCAGAAGCTATGGCAGCTGCATTTATTCCCAGCCCTCCTGCACCTTGTATCACAACATTATCACCAAATCTAGGTTTGGCAATATGAAATGCTTCCATTACCTGGGCTAAGGCACAATTAATTGGTGCAGCAGTAGCATTATTTATTTCATCTGGAATTTTAAATATAAATTGTGGATTTCTTAAATAATAATATTGAGCAAAACCTCCGCTACAGTTCTCAATTGTAGGATTAGCTCTTCTAAATTTACAACCACCTAATTCTCCCCTGATACAGTTATAACATTTCATACAAGGAAAAAAGTAAGAAAAAACTACCCTGTCGCCTTCTTTTAAAGGTTTTCGTAATGAATCAGTTTTTACTTTACTGCCTATTTCCGCTACAGATCCCATCATTTCATGTCCGAAAACAAAAGGATCTCTTGGTCCTTCTTCTTCTTTTCTTCCATCACCTCTCCATATATGCAAATCAGAACCACAAACACTTGTGGCTTCAACTCTTATATTAATAGCATCAGGTTCAGTATCAATAGTTGGGAGTTCAGCAATTTCAAATTTTTTACCTTGATCATGCCATATAGCAGACAATCCAGTTTTTGACATAACAATTTCCAATGAATTTATTTTGAATGATTATAAACATATTCTTATTCCTCTAATCAACTAAAATTGTCAACAATTCATTTTAATTATTTTGTAATGTACTTATAATGAAATTAATTTATTTAAACCTATATGAAAAAGGAGAAATAACATGGACAGATCTCAGGCAAAATATATTGATATAGATGGAATAAATACCAGGTATTTTGAAACTGGAGAAGGAGAACCAATGGTACTCATTCATGGCGGGCAACCAGGAATGGCTTCAAGTGCTGAAATATGGTTTTTAAATATCGATGAACTTGCAAAAAAATACCATGTTTATGCATTAGATAAACTAGGCCAAGGGTATACTGACAATCCTAAAGTAAATGAAGATTATACAATGGGTGCTCAGGTAAAGCATGCAGTAGGATTCATGAATAAATTAAACATTTCAAATGCTCATTTACTTGGTCATTCAAGAGGCGGTTATATGACGACACGAATTGCACTAGAATACCCTCATCTAGCTAAATCAATAGTCATTATTGATAGTGCAACTTTAATGGCAAATCCAAATACATTTAATTTTTATGAAGATGTTGCTGAAAGGGCAAAATTAATTAAAGATCCAAAAGAAAGAACTTTTTATTCAGCAGCTCAGAATTCTTTTGGGACTGAACATATTACTGATGAATGGATTGAAGGAATTATGGAATATTCCAAACAACCAAAAAATCAGGAAGCAGTATCTAAATTTGCAGAATTAAGACAAATGTTTGTTGATGATTTAGCTAACAGAAGAAAAGAAACGCATGCATGGATAAGAGCAGGAAGATTGCAGACCCCAACATTAGTGATTTGGGGACTTAATGATCCTTCAGCTGTATGGGATCCTATTGGAGTTGATTGCCTGAATTTAATTTTACCTAATGTGGAAAATTCAAGTATGCACATTTTTAACAGATCCGGTCATTCTTCATTCAGAGAACATCCAGAAGAATTTAATATGATTATAGAATCCTTTATTAATACTAAAACGAAATAAATCATGAAAAAAATAAATAAAGAAATACTTTATTTCGAGCATTCACCTAATAACAAACCAGTAGAAAAAGTAGATCAAAATGAGTGGTTTGAAGTTGAAACTCAAATGAACAGAGGTCCTGATTCTGATCTCATACCTGCAGAATTAAGAGATATATATAATCAACACAGAAGTGACTCGATGCCAACTGACAGAGGTAATCCTACTTCTGGATGTATATGGATCAATGATACCAAAGCTGGTGAAATGCTAAGTGTTGATATAGGTGAAATTAATCCTATTGAAATAGGATGGACTAGATACAGCGGATCTACCGGAGCTCTGCCATCATATCTTGGCCCATCGCAGGTAGGAGAAGTATTTAAAGTCTGCAAAATATCTGAAGGAAAAATCGTTTGGAATAAAAAACTTTCAATACCAATCAAACCTATGTTAGGAGTAGTAGGCGTTGCTCCTGAAAGAGAAACAAAACATAACGGATGGGCAGCAGAATGGGGAGGGAATTTTGATATTCAAGAAATAACAAACGGAGCAACAGTTATGTTGCCAGTTTTTCATGACGGAGCACTTTTACATATAGGAGATATGCATGCTATTCAAGGTGATGGTGAAATTTGTGGTGGTGGTGGGATAGAAACCGGAGGCAAGGTTAAATTACGTTGTAATTCCTCAATAAAACCAAAAAGTATGACATGGCCAAGAATAGAAAATGAAACCCATATCATGGCAACCGCACAGGGGAAACCTGCTGAAGATGCTTTCAGATTAGGATTACAAGAAATGATATTGTGGATGGAAGAATCATATTCAATTGATAAAAAGGAAGCATTTATGTTACTTGCACAAATATTAGAAGCAAGAGTAACTCAGTTTGTTAATCCAACTTATACATATCTTCTTAAAGTAAATAAAAAATATCTTGTATAGGGGAAAAATGAATCTAAATATTGAAGATATAACATCTAATGAACAAATAATCCAGCTAGCTAGAAATAACCTTGAACAAGGCCCTTGGGATTATCTGGTTGGCGGTGCTGAATCAGAAACAACAATGCGAAGAAATAGATTGGCATTTGATAAACTTGCATTCAGGCCTAGAGTGCTAATTAACACTTCATCAATTGATTCTTCTTCAGAATTTCTAGGTTATAAAATAAGAATACCAATTTTATTAGCTCCAATCGGATCTCAGCAAAATTTTACAAAAGACGGAGCCTCTGTAGCAACTAAAGCTGCACATAAATTCAATGTGATTGATGTAATAAGTTCAGTTAGTGAACCAAATTTAGAAACAATCGCACAAACTGCTGACAATCCAAAAGTATATCAGTTATATATTCATGGTGATGAAAAATGGACACAGGAAATGGTTTCAAGGGCAGTTAAAGCAGATTATAAAGCATTATGTATAACAGTGGACACTCCAAGATTAAGTAGAAGAGAAAGGCCGATGATAAGTAAATACAATGCCAGATCTACAAGAACTCCTTTTAATCCACTCTATGCAGCTTCAGTTACATGGGATTCTTTAGACAAAATACATGCAATGTCTGATCTTCCACTTATTTTAAAAGGAATTGCAACTAAAGAAGATGCAAAAATAGCTATGGATCATGGTGCAGATGTGATTTGGGTTTCTAATCACGGCGGACGTCAATTAGATTATGGATTAGGAACAATGGATATGCTTCCTGAAATAGTAGAGGCTGTAGATAAAAAAGCTAAAATAGTAATAGATGGAGGAGTACAAAGAGGAAGTGATATTGCAAAAGCAATAGCACTTGGTGCTGACAGTGTTGCTATAGGGAAAATGCAATGCTGGGGGCTGGCAGCAGGAGGAGAAGCAGGTTTGATCCGTACTCTTGAAATATTAGAAGATGAATATGTAAGTGCACTTGGATTTCTTGGTGTTACATCTACGAATCAATTAAATTCTAATCATGTATGCAAATCCGATCCTGTAACCAATCCTCACGAAATGTCTACTTGGGTAAATATGCCCAAAAACAGATTAACTTAAATTAAACCTAATATTTGTTATTGTAAGAAAATACAATCAGCCACTATAAATTTCAAGTATTTCAGTAACTGCATCAGAAGAAACAAGTTTTACATATGAAGATATATCTTCAAGATGATTCTTTATCTGCTCAGTTGAAATACCTGAAGGCCCATAAACAGTAAACATAACATCTGTAGTATTAGATGTTATAGGTGTACGGTTATCTGGCCCATAGATTATAGATGATATAACACCAACATTATCAGATATAAACATATCATCAGGATTAAGATTCTGTACTTTTCCATTCATGCCAGTAAAAGATTCATTTCCTTTAGCGATATTAAGCACAACAGGTCGTTGCAATTTTGATATATCATGTCCGGCAGTTAACAGTTGATTTTTTAATTCGGCAGCAAACATAGCACTCACAAGGGCTGAAATACGTGGGAGATTCCGGTTTTTTAAAGCAACTGATTCAAGTTGTAACATTACATGATAAGTTTTCTTAAATTTCTTATAATATTCACTATATGATCGTATGGTAGGTAGTGTACGAATTCCTTCCCTACCAGATTCAGAAAAATTATTACGAATTTCATCTTCAATCTCTTTCATCTTATTATCTAAATCAGGATTATTTTTTGGATTCAACGTATTTCTAATTACAAGTACACCAACGGAAGCTCCTGGAAAAGCATCTTTCCATTCCCTGGTTATTTCTAAATTTATAATATTTTCAATGTTTGCCATATATTGTGCATTATAAGTTATAAATATATATAAATGAATATAAATTTTTATTGAGATTAAATTTCATAAATGTTATTGGAAGAATTATCATAGTAAAATTAATAATCAATGATATGTTATTATGATCTTTAACAGATGAAAATATCAAAAAATTTACAAAAAAAGGAATAAATCATGGCTTATAGAGATAAACCTAGTCTAAGTAAAGATGAAGCTATAAAATTACACAAAGAAGCACTTGTAATTGACTCTCAACAACCTCCAATCACTTCAGGTGCTTTGTTCACTGACAATATGAGGAAAGCATTAGATGGTTGGTATAAAGATGGACTCTCACAAGATGAAACTAGGGGATTATTATCTAATATGATAGCCGATGAAATCAAAAACAGTCAGGATGCAAGAAATCAATATTTAGATTTATGGAAAAAATCAGGAGTAAATATTGCAAGTGGGACATATGCTGGCCCTGCAAAAATTGAAGATGCATATCAGATATCCGTAAATGGAATAGCAAATGCAATTTCAATCATAAATGCAATACCTGAAAAATTAATGTTAGTTACTACAGCAGATCATATTATAGAAGCTCATGAAACAGGTAAATATGGAATTATATTTGACTTTCAGGATACCACTCCTTTTGGAACTGATTTAAATAAAGTTGATTTCTTTTATAATCTTGGATTAAGAGTAGTGCAGTTAACATATAATTTAAGAAACCTTGTAGGTGACGGTTGTACTGAAATACATAAAAGCGGATTATCATATTTTGGCAAGGAATTAGTAAGTAAACTTAATGATATGAAAATGTTAGTCGATGTCAGTCATTGTAGCGAACAAGTCGGTTGGGATGCTATGGAAACTTCAAATGCACCAGTTGTAATTACTCATTCATCAAGTGCAGCAGTCTGCAAACATGATAGAGGAAAAAGCGATAAACTTGCTAAAGCTATTGCAGATAATGGCGGGTTTTTTGGAGTTGTAATCATTCCAGTATTTATTCAAGATGAAACTCCTAATGCAACCCTTGATCATTGGGCTTTACATATAGAACATCTTGTAAATGTTATAGGAATTGATCATGTGTGTGTAGGGACAGACAAAATGGGTCCTGGCCCTGGCACTGATTCTCTCTTTGAATTTCCAACTGAAATGCCTAAAACTAAAATAGGAGCATTTAATTGGACTGGTTTTAGAGAGGAACACAGAGTCTCACCAAAATATGCAGACTGGAAAATAGAAGGATATAATGATTTTGGAGATTGGCCAAATTTAACAATCAAATTAGCTGAACGAGGCTTTAACGAAGAAGAAATCAGAAAACTTTTAGGATTAAATTATCTTAGAGTTTATAAAGATGTGATTGGATAATCCATAATTATAAAGCGTTATTAATATTTAGAAATCACATCTATAATTTTGAGTTTTTCAGATTTTGGAGTTTGATCAAACTATTTAATACTAAATATTTGGTTTGTCTTCGTGCCAAGGACGAGCAATCTCATATGCCCTTGAAGCTTGAAGAACACCTACTTCATTTTCTTTTTTACCAATAATCTGCAATCCTGTAGGTAATCCATCCTTAGAAAATCCGGCAGGAAGAGTAGCTGCTGGGTTACCACTCCAATTAAACAAAGATGTCATTGCATGGTAAACATAATTCCATGTAGAAAAATCATGATCATTGCTATTAAATTTTATCTCATCATTCCATTCTTTAAATATAACTTTTCCATTTTCAAAAAATGATCTTTCATTAATTTTGTTTGCTGGAATAGCCATGGTTGGAGCACTTATAAAATCATATTCTTCAAAAATTGATTCTACGTAAGCTCTGTATTCATATAATCTAGCAAGTGCTCTTACATAATCGTCTGCTCTGACATCTTTTCCTCTTAAAATTGTATTATAAACATGAGGCATAAAAGCATCAGGATCTTTTTTTAGTAACTCTTCACCACCAGATGCATACCTTGAAGCAAATCCAAGTACTTTCATTATAGGTTCTTCTAGTTCATCTAAATCGAAAGTAAAATCAAAAGGTTCTACTTTCGCTCCCAATTCTTCAAATACTTTCACTGCGTTTTGGGTATTGGTTTTAACATCAGGGTGAATTGGCCTGCAACCAAAATCTTGAGACCAAGCGATCTTCTTACCTGAGATACCTTTTTCTATATTTGATATAAAATCAGGAGGTGCAGTCTGTATAGTCCCCGACTCAGCATCTGGGTGAGGTCCAGCCATTGCCTGCATCATAATTGCACTATCAATAACATATCTACTCATTGGCCCCATACATGAAAAATTAACAGGGTGCCAGCTTGATAATCCAGCATGTCTTCTAGGAATTCTGCCCTGTGTTCCTTTTATACCATATATTCCACAGAAAGAAGATGGAATTCTAATTGAACCACCTCCATCTGAACCCTGTGCAACAGGAGTTACGCCAGATGCTACTGAAGCTCCTGTCCCACCACTTGAACCTCCAGCAGTATGATCCAAATTCCATGGATTTCGACAATCATCTCCTAATTTATTTTCAGTTGTTCCGCTAGATCCTGATTCAGGAACATTTGTTTTACCTAATATAATGCCATCTTGTTGCTTAATTCGTTCAACTCCAATCTGATCTGTATCTGAGACTTCATCTTTGGTCAGTAAAGAACCTCTTGTAGTTATCATATCTTTTACAGGTTCAAGGTCTTTAACGGAGGTAGGAATTCCTGCCATCAAACCTAAAGGTTCTCCATTTATAATCTTTTGTTCAACTTTTTTTGCATCATTAATTGCCATTTCAGGATATACATTTAAAAAAGCATTCGTTTTATCATTGGTTTCTTCTATCCTTTCCAATGCCATTTCTGTCAATTCCACTGGTGATAATTCTTTATTGGTAATTAACTTTTTAATTTCAACTAATGATTGATATAAAATTTCTTTATCATTCATTTTAACTCCAATATTTGGTTTGATATAATAATCTTTGGTAATTTCATCATACAACAAATATACAAGGATCATTTAAAAAAATGAACAGTTATTATTATCAAATTGATTCTCCTATTGGGCCTTTACATCTAGCAGCAACTAGCAAGGCACTAACAGCAATACATCATACTTTTGAAAGATTGAAAGATTGGAATAAAAATGATGTAATTTTCGAAGATAAAAAAAATATTATTATTGAAAAAACTATTTTACAATTAACTGAATATTTTAACGGCAAAAGAAAACATTTTAATATTCCTTTAGATTTATCCGGAACAAATTTTCAACTCAAAGCTTGGGAAGCACTAAAAAAAATACCCTATGCCAAAACTGTAAGTTATTCAGATCAGGCAAAACTCATTGGAAATCCAAAAGCTTCAAGAGCTATTGGAAATGCAAATAATGCAAACCCAATAAGCATAATTGTTCCTTGCCACAGAGTAATAGGGAAATCAGGAAAACTGGTTGGTTATGGGGGTGGTCTAGACAGAAAAGATTATTTATTGGAGTTAGAACAAAAAAATGATTAAATATGATGATCAACCTCCTATGAGCCCTGCTGCAGATGCTTGGGCTGAATCTGTTTTAATTAAATCTGATAAATATAGAAAGAAAAAATATTCAAACTTTTTCCAGTATGGGCCTGATAAAGCACAAAGAATTTATACCTTCCCAAAACAAATAGATATTAATAATATTTTTTTATTCAATATCCATGGCGGAGCTTGGGAATTTGGATATCCTGAATGGATGTTATTTACGTATGAATATTTTAAAAATTACAATTTGAATCTAGTAGTTCCCGGATATAGATTAGCCCCAAAATCAAAATTTAAGGAACAAATAGAAGATATAAATAACAGTATAAATTTTATTAAAAAACAATATGGAGAAAATATAGATATAATTCTTGCAGGACATAGTGCAGGTGCACACCTCGCATATTATGCAAGTAAACATAACCAAATCAATGGATTGATTCTATCAAGTGGTGTTTATGATTTAACCAAATATACAAAAAAGTATGTTGAGCAAATAATCACCAAAAATATTTCATCTAAATCAATAAGCCCCATATATGATAATGAAGAAATCAAAATTCCTATCCTTTTAACTTATACAGAACTAGAAGAACAAATTTATATTGATCAATCAAAAGATTTTTATTCCAAAATAAAAGATAACAATAATAGAAACATGATATATATCTTTAAAGATGTAGATCATTATCATGAACCAAATGCAATGAATAAAAAAAATGTATCTTGGGATAAAACATTTAATAAGTGGTTACAAAAATTAGCTTAGATGATTTACTTTTGGTATGCCGTATACTTCAAAAGGGATGTTTTCATATCTGGCTTTCAGTTGAAAAGTAAGATATTTTGAGTAATGTCTTGATTGTGCAAGATTACCTCCGTGAAACCATAATGCTTCCTGATGTGTAGGTTTCCACATATTTCTTAACTCACCTTCCCATGGCCCAGGATCATTTTTTGTATCTGATCCAAGTCCCCAACATTTCCCTACTTGGTCTGCTACTTCTTGAGAAATGAGTTTGGCTGCCCATCCGTTCATTGATCCATATCCTGTTGCAAATACAACTAAATCTGCTTTAATTTCCTTACCATTACTTAATACGACTGAATTTTCTTTAAATTCTTCTACTTCTGCTGGACTCTCTAATTTTATTTCTCCATTAATAATAAGGTCAGAGCCTCCAACATCTATATAATAGCCGGAACCACGTCTAAGATATTTAACAGATAATCCTGATTCATCTTCACCCCAATCAAACATAAATCCACTTTTCTCTAATTTTGTATAAAATTGTTTATCTATATCCTTTAACTCTTTTACTGTTTTTTGGCCGTCAACGTGTATTAATCTATAGGGAGTTGAAGCAACGGTTATGTCAGCAATATTTGTTGTAATACCTGCCTGTGCAGCGTTTTCAGAATAAACTCCATTACTGGATAATTCTGTTAATGTTTTAGATTTTGCGACTGTAGTAGCTGATCTTTGAATCATAGTAACATTTGCAGCACCTTGTTCCCATAATTCGGCTGCAATATCATGCGCTGAATTATTGGAGCCAACAACAACTGCGTTCTTTCCTCGATATTCAAGTCCATTTTTAAATCCACTTGAATGACAATAATCACCATTAAATTTGTCGATATTTTTTATATCTGGAAATTGTGGCATCCCGGACATACCTGTTGCCAGGATCAAATGCCTGGGAGTTAGTTTTATCTCCTGTCCTTCTCTGTCAGCAATGACTTCCCATGTTTGCTTTTTCTGATCATAAGATGCATTTAAACATTCTGTAGATCCCCAATAATTTATTTCCATTATTTTCGTATACATTTCAAGCCAGTCTCCGATTTTATCTTTCGGAGAAAATATAGGCCAGTGATCCGGGAAAGGTAAATAAGGCATATGATCATACCAAACTGTATCGTGAAGACATAATGAATGATATCTATTTCTCCAGGAATCTCCAGGTTTTTGGTTCTTATCTATTACTATAGTTGGTACATTTAATTGTCTTAATCTTGCTGCTAATGCTATTCCTCCCTGACCTCCTCCAACTATCAAGCAATATGGGTTTTTATTTTCTTCAAGATTTTGTATTTCAATATTTCTATTTTCAAGCCAATTTTTACGATCTTTAAAAAAGCCAAATTCAGTACCTAATTCTCTTTTATATCCTTTATTTTCCTCATAATCTTTTAATGAGTCAGTAAGTGTTAACAAAGTTTTACATTTACCATTTATTAATCTAATATGACCTATACATTTTGAAGTTATAGTTTCAAATGTAAACCGAGCTTCATGGACATCACTATTACTAGTTAACATTTCTTGGATTTTAAAATTTTCAGGATTAATCTTATCAATAGTTTTATTTAACATTAAAGAAATATCTTTTTTTGATTCTAAAGTAATGATATTCCAGGTAAAAGAAATTAAATCTCTCCAATAAGTTTCTTTATCAAACAAGTCTAAAATTGCATCAATATCTTTTTCTTTTATTGATTTTTCAAATTTTACTAACCAATCATTTATCACTTGAGTTTCCATATGAGTTATTTTAATTAATTTATATTAATGTATAAATCTATTTTAATTAATAGTTATAATAAAGCATGTCAACATATTATAAAAATTTCGATAATAAAACAGCCATTATTACTGGAGGGGCAGGCGGATTAGGGGCAGGGATTGCAAAAACCCTTGCTGAACAGGGTGCCAACATTTCACTCATAGATATAGATTCCGAGAGATTAAAATTAACAAGCAATGAAATTTCTTGTTTTGGAACTAAAATTTCTTTGTTCCAATGTGATGTTACAAATCAAAATGATGTTGAAAATACTGTTAATTTAATAGAAGAAAAAATGGGAAGTACAGATATTTTGGTTAATGCTGCAGGAGTAATAGGATCTGCGAGCTTTGCAAAACCAAACGCATCTGAAATTAAAGATTGGGATTCAACTTATTCAATAAATGTCAGAGGAACATTTATTGTATCTGAAGAAGTTGCAAAAAAAATGCAAAAACGAAATTATGGCAAAATTATAAATATTTCATCACATGGTGGTAAATTTCCTAATTCAGATAATCCCGCTTACTCAGCATCAAAAGCAGCAGTAATAAATTTAACACAATCTCTTGCATTAAGATGGGCTTCATATAATATAAACGTCAATGTACTATGCCCTGGTAGCATATGGACTCCGATGTGGGAGAAAAATGCTCAGAAGACTATAAATAAGGATAAAACAAAAAGAGATATGACTCCAAGAGAATTGTTTCTTGAGTATATAGAAAAAAACTGCCCTCTTAAAAGAGAGCAGACCTCTGAAGACATAGGAAACGCAGTAGTATTTTTTGCTTCTGATAATTCATTGAATATCACCGGACAATCTTTAAATATTAATGGCGGAACAATAATGGATTAATCTTTATCCTACTAACTGTTTAAATCTTCCAGGATCAGCATCATTCAGAATTTCAGGTACGAAACCAGAATCCACGCACTCTGCAATAAATTTTCCAGACATAGGTCCTCTTCCAAACCCTGATGAAGCTAAACCAGAAACTATATATAAATTTTTACAAGTTGGAATTTTACCAATTATAGGTTCACCATCTATAGAAAATGGCATAAACCCAGCCCATGTTCTACTGATAGGCAATTCTGATAAAAATGGTAATATCTCAGTTGCATGATTTTTATTAGATTCAATTCCATTAAAATCGACTTCATTTTTAAATCCTAACATTTCTCTGTCACCACCAAAAATCACTTCACCATTTTTTCTTTGACGACCATATAAATGTCTTGTTTTTCTTTCACCACTAATATGTGTTAAATCCGGAGGGGTATTAACATCTGAGCCATCATCATTATGCCAGTCATATGATGATTCTAGTGATGAAAAAGTATTAAATAATCTAGGTGATATTGGTTTAGTTGCCCACATTTGGCCTCTGATCGGAATAATAGGAATATCAAGATCTAATAATTTTCCTAATTTATTACTCCATGCCCCTGTAGCTAAAATAAGATTCTTACAGTAATAGTTATTTAGTGAAGTTTGCAAATTATAAGTATTGTCTGAATTTTGCTCTATATTTTTAACTTCTTCGTTAATGTTTATTTGAACACCTGATTTAAATGCTGCATCTGAAAACGCAACAGTTGATTTTACCGGATCTGCCTGTGCTCTAAGTGGATAAAATACAAATCCTAAAAAGTTTTCAGAAATTTCGGGCTCTATTGATTGTGCTTCTCTAGTTGAAAGTATTTCTACATTTTTACCAGCCTTTTTCATCTTCATTACAGTATCCATAACAAAATCATATTGAACTTTGGTCTGAATTGCTGCCAATGAACCAGACTGTCGAAATTCAATATCGTAATTTAAATCTAATTGCAATGATTTAAATATCTCCAGGCTCCCATGAGTTAAGTATGAATTCAAATCAGGTACATTACCCCACCCCATTGAACCAATTTGCCCAGCATTTAAACCTGATGCCCCAGAAGAAATAGTTTGTTGCTCAATCATTAAAATTTTACTATTACTTTTATTCGCAAGATGGAAAGCTGCAGAACTACCAGCTATACCGCCTCCTATAATAATAGTGTCAAATTCATTCATAATAATAGAATTATTTTAGATCTAATAAATATACACTTATAGAATTAGAATAGATAGAATAGATGACATGAAAAATTTACTGATATTAATTTTGCTGCTTTCTATGCTTATATCTTGTAATAAATCTGATGATAAGAATGAAATTGATATTCCAGTAAATAATAAATTAGATAATATCCCGAAGAATTCAAATGGAAAACATATACTTATAGACGTAGAAAAACAAAATAAAATAAGAGAAGAAGCAAAAACAAAAGCAGAAGAAGAAGAAAGGGATAAAATATTAGCTGAAGCTAAACAAAAATCTAAAGAAGATGCTAAATTAAAAGCTGAACAAAAAGCTAAAGAAGATGCTAAAGCCAAAGAATTAAATGCCAAACTTTCGATAGATAAATTCAAATTAAAATATTCAAATTTATGGCAAATAGAAAAAGAAACAGCTTCACATATAGAATTAAAAAGTTTATCTGGAACCTTTAATTTTGAAATAACAAAAACGCCTGTATCAGACTTGGTTCCATTTACAGCATATTTGTTAAGCAGTAATACGGATTACAATCAAATATCTAAAACAGTGTCTGAAAAATTCATAGGTTATATTAGTGAAGGCAAATACTTAGATGGCAGTATGGGGAAAATTGTTACTATGTCAGTAAAAGATACTGGGATTGTTATCATATCTATAAACAGTAAACCTGGAAAATGGTATTTAAATTCTGAAATTTTTGATTTGATGCTTGATTCATTGGAAGTTAACAAAGAATGAAAATTATAATAAACAAATTTTATAATATGCCATCTTTATTACTTATAAGCACAGCTTTATGCTGGGCATTTAATACTATATTTGGACAATTAGCTGTAGGTGAAATATCTCCCTTCCAGATCGTTCCTTTAAGGTGGATATTTGTAAGTATTTTTTTATGGATAACATTTGGTAATCAAGTAAAATCAAATTGGAATTTGATAAAACCACATATTCTTAAAATTATTTTTATGGCATTCATGGGATTCAGTGGTTTTAATATACTTTTTTATACCGCTTCTCACGAAACTACTGCAATAAATATTGGAATCATCCAGGGTGCAGTTCCTATATTTGTAATTATAGGCGCTTATATAGCATATGGGACTAAAGTGAATTTGATCCAAAGTATTGGAGTAACAATATCTTTAGTTGGAGTAATAATAGTTACTTTATCGGGGGATATAAATTCATTGTTAGATCTAGAGGTAAATCGCGGTGACTTAATAATGCTCTTTGCGTGTTTTATGTACTCTTACTACACAATTGCATTAAAATCACGTGTACAAATTTCTGGGATTGCATTCTTCACATTAATGTCTGTAATAGCAATGTTTATTGCATTGCCATTACTTATAGTTGAATTTGTTATATCTGGAATAACTTACCCTACAACTGAAGGCTGGATCATAACATTCCTGGTCGCAATCTTCCCATCTTGTCTTGCCCAGATATTTTATCTCAGAGCAGTAGACTTGGCTGGCCCGGGGAAAGCAGGAGTGTATACAAATATTGTGCCAATATTTAGCTCTTTTTTGGCTATCTTTTTATTAAATCAGTCATTTGAAATATATCATGGTTTATCATTGTTACTTGTTTTAATAGGAATATGGCTTGCACAAAAAGAAACTAAAAGTTTACCGTCATAAGTTCATCAGCCCAAATCACTCCACCTTTATAGTTCGTTTTAACTTCTTTAAGAACGTCATCTTTTACAGAATCAAGATAATGAGCCTGATGAGTTAAAACTAGCAATTTTACATTTGCTTCTTCAGCTATTTTCCCTGCTTGAAGAGCACTTGTTTCTGATAATGAAGTTGAATTATTTTTCATTTCATTTTCCAGTCTGATACATTCCATTACTAAAACATCTGCATTAGCAGATAAATCTATTAATGCCTGACAAGGTTTTGTGTCTCCTGAAAACACAATCGAGCCTTCGCTATAATCTACTCTGTAAGCTAATGAATCTAAATAAGGTTGTACATGCTCAACTCTTGCGCTTGTGATTTCCCAATCTTTTCCTGAGCTTACTATACCAGGGTTAATATTATAAGAATTTACTTTTGGAATTGGACGAGGTAGTTTCCCTCCTCTTTCTTGATAAGCCCACAAACTTAAAGGATGCTTAGTTCTTGCAACAAAATCATGCCAGTAAGCACCATCGTTTTCACCGATGAGTTTATCAGTTAATTCTTTTGTAGGAGGGGGGCCATAAACATTTAATTCTTTTTCTTTCCCTATTGATTGGTCAAATCTTGTAAGTAAAAAACAAGCATAATCTGCATCGTGGTCTGAATGATGATGAGTAAAAAACAAATTAGAAATATCTAAAGGACTAATTTTTGATTTAATCAATTTATAAGTTGCGGCAGGACCGCAATCAAACATAAACCATTCAGCACCCATCTTCAAGACATAAGCAGAACCCCACCTAACATCACTAGGAGTAGGAGTACCTGAACAAAGTATTTTTAAATTAATCATATTGTTATCTACGATTAATTTTGAGTATATTTATAACATTCAAGAGCTAAAGATCCCATTGTGTCATTAGCAGAATAAACTCCTGCAGCTCCATTATCTAAATATTGAGGCACATTATCAGTATAAGCACACAAAATTACACCAGGATGGTTTGAGGGATAAATAATTCCTGAATCTGAATAGCCAGTCTGATAGCTACCAGTTTTGTGAGCAACTTTAACATCATTATCTTTTGGTCCCGCTGCAGAGGGAGAAGCTAATTTTAATGGAAGTCTATTATTTAATTTTTGTGATAAAAGAATTTCCATTGCAATCTTACACAATTCTATTGTTGATCCTAGTTTGTTAGCGGCACTTTGGTCTGAAATGCTTTGATGAATAATTTCCAATAATCCTCCCACATCATTAGGAGTTGTTGAATTAACTTTATTTACATCCGCTGAAAGATGTTGTTCTGTAGGAAATCCTACTAAATGATTAGTGTTTTTCATTCCAATACCCTGACAAAAATCATTAATATAATCTAAGGTAAGAATTTCAGTTACAGTACCAGTAGAAACATTGTCAGAAACAATTATCATCATTGTTAATAAATCCTGAAACTTTAGTTTAAATCCTGGAAGAAAATGTTGAAAGCAACCTGAATGAGTACCGAAATATTTTGTGTCAGGGACGATTTCGTCAGTTAACGATATTTTGCCTTCATTAACAAATTTCATTGCAGCCATGAGGATTGAAATTTTCCTTGTGCTAGCTGATGGCCCAATTTCATCTCCATTTCTATTTAAAGATTCACCTGTTTGAAGATCTTTAACATACCACTTAACATCAAATTGTACTTCATCACACAATTTATTTAAGGTTTGATCTAGTTGATTTATGGAACTCATAATTAACTCCTATTCATAAATAAATAAAATTTATAATTAATATAATATATTATGCCGGATCAATTAATACCCCAGGATTTAAAATACCCGAAGGGTCGCAAACTTTTTTCATTGCTTTCAATGATTCTGCAAATAATTCTGGTCTTTCAACATCATACCAAGGTTTATGTAATCTTCCGACAGCATGGTGATGTGTGATGGTTCCCCCAGCAGATATG
>VFGQ01000045.1 GCA_009391605.1 SAR202 cluster bacterium | reverse complement strand
AAAAAGATTTGGCGTATCAATCCCTAATTCGCATAATCCTATTATAAAAAATACTGTATTTTTAGATGTGCAAAAAAAAATGTATTCCCGTAGTCCTATAAGAACTGGAATTAATCCTGAAAAATATAAATTGTCTGGATTGTTATACTGTGAATTTTGCAATTCTAAAATGATTGGTGTGACAAAAAAAATTAAGTGGTCAAATATAAATTCAAAATTTAATGAAATGAATTATAGATATTATAAGTGTGGCGCTAGGCAAAATAATGGAAGTTGTGTAGCTAATTCTATACCTGCAAAGAATATGGAAAATAAATTTTATGAACAGTTTGATAATGATATAAAGAATCACAAGATAGATATAAATAAGAAATTAAAAAAAATAGTTAAAAAAATCGAAATGAAAAGAAATGCAGCATTGATTAATGCAAAAAATTTACTTGTATCTGCCCTTAGCAATACTGCTCAAGGTAAATTTGATGTCAGTATTTTACGATTATATTTAAATAAATATGAAAAATTATTAGAATCGGAGCATAAAAATATTGATAAAGATTTGATACTAAGTAATAACGATTTCAAACTTAATTTAATTAATAAAATTTATGTTTCAGCTTCAAATTATAAAATTATTTATGAAAGAGCATCTTAATTAGATTGAGTAATTACTGATTCTGATTTTAATTCACTGATTTCTTTGTCAGAATATCCAAGGTCTTTTAAAATTTCATCATTATGTTCACCTAATAGAGGGGGAGGAAGTTTTAAGCTTTGTGGATTGTCTGAAAATTTTATTGGAAAACTTAAATTTTGTATTTTACCTAGTTTAGTATGATTTAAATCTATTACAGTTTCTCTATCTTTTATTTGTTCATGATTTAATACTTCATGCATATTTAAAATTGGGCCGCAAGGTACTCCAGCAGAAATTAATATTTCTACCCATTCTGAAGTAGTTCTTAATTCAAATTCTTCATTTAATAATTTGACCAATTGATCTATATTATTCATTCTAGATGAGTTGTCTAAATATTCTTCTTTTGTTATAAATTCAGGTTTGTTTATAGCATGACAAAGTTTTTCCCAATTAGGTTGATTTGCTGCACCAATATTTATATATCCATCATTAGTTTTAAATGCTTGATATGGAGCTGAAAGTCTGTGGGCTGTTCCGCTTTGAGAAGATATTTCTTTTGTTGCAAAATAAATTCCTGATTCCCAAATTGTGTAAGATAGACCAGATTCTAATAGTGAAGTTTCAACAAATTGACCTTTATTAGTTTTCAACCTTTTTATGTATGCAGCAAGTATTCCCATAGCAGCATAAGATCCTGCATTTAGATCACATATTGGGACTCCAATTTTAACAGGGTCTCCGTTTGGGGTACCAGTTAAACTCATAAGTCCAGACATTCCTTGAGCTATTAGATCAAATCCAGGACGATCTTTATATGGCCCGGTTGTTCCGAAACCTGAAATACTGCAATATATTATTTTTGGGTTTATTTTGTTTATCACATCATCGAATCCAAGCCCCATTTTTTCTAACGAACCTGGTCTGAAATTTTGGATAAAAACATCAGCATTTTTGATTAAATCTGTTAAAATTTTGAGTCCTTTTGGGTCTTTCATATTTAAAGCTAAACTTTTTTTGTTTCTATTTATCATTAAAAATGCTGCGGATTCACCATCAATAAATGGCGGGCCAAATCTTCTGATATCATCTCCTCCGTTAGGTTTTTCTATTTTGATTATATCTGCCCCCATATCACCAAGCATCATTGTACAAAATGGACCTGCAAGTATTTGTGTACAATCTATAACTTTTAATCCATCTAAAATATTATTCATTTAATTACCTTTGAAATTCCATTGTTTTTTCTGCTTCTGATAAATTGATATATGTAATTTTTTTATTTATTTTAAGAGATATATTTTGATTTGTATTCATTATGTATATATTGATATTAAAAAAATGATTTAATTTGATGTACTTAATGATAATTGACAGAAGGGATTGTGACTACTATACTTTTGATAAATAATAAAGGCTATGATCAGAATAGTATATATATTTAAATTTTAAAGAGAGAATTTTGGATAGTGAAAACTAGCTGTGATCCAAATTAGAGTAATTATATAGAATGGACCTGTGAGCTGAAACAATAATTTTGTTATTTATTTACGTAAGGAAGCGTTACTTTCTTGAGCTGTTTAAGTGACTATTATTTTTATGATAGTAATAAGGGTGGCACCGCGGTAAAACCGTCCCTTTGTGGACGGTTTTTTTTATTTAAATTTTAGGGAAAATAATGAGTGAAATTAGAGTATTTAGTGGTATACAACCATCAGGAGATATGCATTTAGGGAATTATTTGGGTGCTGTTAGACAATGGGTTGAGAATCAGGGTAAAGGTAAGCAAAATTTTTATTGTATTGTTGATTTACATGCTCATACAATTTTAAGAGATTCTCAAGAATTGAGAGATAATACTAGGAGTTTGGCTGCAATGCTTTTTGCATGCGGGCTTGATCCTAATATATCTACTATTTTTATACAAAGCCAAGTAAGAGCTCATGCTGAAGCTTGCTGGCTTTTAAATTGTGTAACTCCTCTCGGTTGGTTAGAAAGAATGACTCAATATAAGGATAAAAAAGATAAATTAAATAGTATTTCAGCAGCTTTACTTGATTATCCAGTATTACAGGCAGGTGATATTATTTTATACGATGCCAATGAGGTACCTATAGGCGAAGATCAAAAACAACATGTTGAATTATCAAGAGATATAGCGCAAAGGTTTAATAATTTGTTTGGTGAGACATTTGTTTTACCTGAACCAATTGTCCTAGATATAGGTGCACGTGTAATGAATTTAAGTAACCCTTTATCAAAAATGTCTAAAAGTTTCCAGGAAAATGATGGCGGTGTAGTTGGATTATTAGATAGTGATGCTGAAATTATTAAAACAATTAAAAGAGCAGTAACTGATTCAGGTAATGAAATTAAATTTTCTGCAGATAAAGATAAAGCTGGTGTAAATAATTTATTAGGGATATACAAGGTAATAACTGGAAAATCTGTTGAGAATGTGGAAAAGGATTTTGAAGGGACAAAAGGTTATGGTGTATTGAAAGAAAAAGTTGGAGAAATAGTAGTTGATACTATATCTCCAATTAGGGCTAAATATCAAGAATTTATGAGTGATCCTTCAGAATTAGATCGTTTATTGGAAATTGGTGCTGAAAATGCACGTTCTATTTCAGAACCAAAAGTTATGGAAATGAAAAATAAAATGGGTTTCATATAAATGAAAAATATTGTTAATTATAAAGAATTTGAAAAAGAATATGATGGTAAGAGTTTTATTGCTCTAGGTAGAGAACTATATATGGATTTAGAAACTCCTGTATCTATTTTTTTAAAAGTATCAAATGGAGCAAATTCTTTTTTGTTAGAAAGCGTGGAAGGAGGAGAGTCCATTGCAAGATATAGTTTTATTGGAATTGGCGGTTATGAGAAGTTTGATTCAGGGAATACAGGTAACGGATTTAAGAATCCACTCAACTTAGTATCTGATTTGTTGGATAATATCAATGTAGTTAAACCTGAATGGATGGAAAGATTTTTTGGAGGACTTATAGGATATATTTCATATGATGCAGTTAAATATTTTGATAATATAAAATTACCTAATGATCAAGGATTGGATTTGCCGGAGGCTTGCTTTTTGTTTGTTAAAGATTTTTTGGTTTATGATCATTTAAAACACAAATTGTTGATTATATCTTATGCAGATTGTTCTAAAGGTAATTCTAGAGAAGTATATGAATCAACATATAAAAAAATAGATGATATTCAAAACAGATTAAACTCTCAACCAAATAATCTTCAAAATCCAAATTTTGAAAATCAATTCCAAAAAGCTTCTGAAAATATATCTAAAACAGAATTCATTGAAAAAGTTAAAGAAATAAAAGAATATATTGAAGATGGAGAAATAATACAAGCAGTTTTTTCTAGGAGAATTTCTAAAAAAACAGATGTTCATCCATTTATGATATATAGAACTTTAAGATCATTAAATCCTTCTCCTTTTATGTATTATTTGGATTTTGATGATCATTACATTGTAGGTGCTTCTCCTGAATTATTGGTTCAAGTTGAAAATAAAAATATTACTTCAGTACCTATAGCGGGAACCAGACCAAGAGGATTAACTGAATTAGAGGATAAGGAAATTGAAAAAGAACTGATTGCTGATCCTAAAGAGAATGCTGAGCATATTATGTTAGTAGACCTGGCTAGAAATGATGTTGGGAAAGTAAGTGAACCAGGAACAGTGGCTGTTACTGAATTTATGGATATCAAAAAATTTTCACATGTCATGCATATAGTTTCTAAAGTTATAGGTAAGAAGAAAGAGGATATATCAGCATTAGAGGTTTTTCAGTCTTGTTTTCCAGCAGGTACAGTATCAGGTGCTCCAAAAATTAGAGCCATGCAATTAATATCTGAATTAGAAAATGATAAAAGAGGACCTTATGCAGGAGCCATAGGATTCTTTGATTTTTTTGATAATTTAGAGGTGGCAATAACCTTGAGGACATTATTTATTAAAAATGGGATAGCATCGGTTCAATCAGGTGGAGGAATAGTGTATGACAGTATACCTGAATTGGAATTTGAGGAACATTTGCATAAAATTGAAGCATTATTAAAAGCCATTGAGATTGCAGAAAAAGGAGAATTTTTATTTAAATAAAATGATTTTAATTTTAGATAATTACGACAGTTTCACATATAATATATATCAAATTGCTGCCAAACATTTTGAAGATACTATAGTGCATAGAAATGATGAAATAACTTTAGATAAAATTCATGATTTGAAGCCTAATAAAATAATCATTTCTCCAGGCCCTTCACATCCGAAAAACTCAGGAATATGTAGTGATGTAATTAAAGAATTTGGGCCATTAATACCTATACTTGGAGTTTGTTTGGGGCATCAAGTTATTGGCTATACATTTGATTCTGATATAGAAAAGGCACCATCAATTTTTCATGGAAAAACATCTTTAATAAAGCATAATGATAATGAAATATTCAAAGAAGTACCAAATCCTTTTAATGCTATGCGTTATCATTCTTTGATAATAAATGAACAATCATTAAACAAAGATTTTGATAAGATAGCATGGACTGAAGATGGTCTGGTGATGGGCATTGCGCATAAAACTTTTCCCATGTATGGGATACAATTTCATCCTGAGTCAATAGGTACTGATTATGGTGAAAAAATTTTATTAAATTTTTTAAATATATAACATGAAAAACATTACTGAAATTATTAGTAAATTATTAAATAAAAATAATCTTTCGTTTGAAGAATCTTACGGTCTTATGAATCAAATCATGTCCGGCAAAATATCTGAAATCAAGCTTTCTTCTATACTTACTTCTTTATCACTTAAAGGAGAATCTGAAGATGAAATAGCAGGAATGGCAAAATCTATGCAAGAAAATGCTTTAAGATTAGAAACTAAATATGACTGCTTAGATATAGTTGGAACAGGAGGGGATAATCAATCAACCTTTAATGTATCTACTACTGCAGCTTTAGTTGCTTCTTGTTCTGGAATTAAAGTAGCCAAACACGGAAACAGAGCAGCTTCTGGAAACAGTGGAAGTGCAGATGTATTAGAAGCTTTAAATATAAATATAGATGTAGATATTAATAAATCTATTGAAATGCTAGACAAGTATAATTTTGCTTTTATGTTTGCTCAAAAATTTCACCCTTCTATGAAATATGCTATGCCAACAAGAAAAGAGTTAGGTTTCAAAACTATATTTAATAATCTTGGACCTCTTACAAATCCCGCAAATTGTAAATATTTGATGATTGGAGTGCCAGATATTGACACTGGAAATAAAATGTCAAATGCTCTTCGAATATTAAATAAAACAGCATTAGTAGTTCATGGTATGGAAGGATTAGATGAAGCAAGTATTTTAGGTGATACTTATGTATGGGAAATCAGGCCAGGTTCGTCAACGGAAAAAATACCTGATAAATTGGCAAGCCTAGCTACATCAACTGCTTCTTTAAGGGAATATAAAATAAATCCAGCTCAATTTGGACTTAAATCAATTCCCATAGAAAAATTAATTGTTAATTCTCCTCAACAAAGCGCTTTTAAAATTATTGAATTATTTGAGGGGGCAAACTATGAATTATTAGATTGTGTAGCCCTTAATGCTGGATTAGGATTATATATTTCTGGTCAATCAAAAGATATAAAATCAGGAATTGAAATTTCTAAAAATAATATTAAAAATGGAAATGCAGCAAAATTAATAAATAATCTTTCTGAAAATTATTAAAATGAATATTCTTGAAAAAATAGTCAATGAAATCAAAAATGATTTAATAGAGAAAAAGAATTTATTATCTATAGAATCATTAAAAAAAAATATAGATTACGATAGTAATTCTTTTAGCCTTTATGATTCATTAAACAATGATTATGTGAGCTTGATAGCAGAAATAAAAGACACATCACCTAGCAAAGGAAAACTAATGAATGGTAAAAATTTTATAAATTTAGCAAAAAATTATTTGGATGCTAATGTTAATGCCATATCAGTTGTTACA
Organism: SAR202 cluster bacterium; assembly: GCA_009391605.1. The sequence continues at coordinate 496 of VFGQ01000045.1, read as the reverse complement.
GAAGAAAATTTTTTTAAAGGTTCATTAGATAATATAATTAATTTGAAGAAGTTAAATGAATACGATTCAACTCCAGTGTTGAGAAAAGATTTCATCATTGATCAATATCAAATTTTTGAATCAAAATTTTATGGTGCCGATGCTATTTTATTAATAGCAAGTATTTTATCTCAGAAGCAATTAAGTGATTTTGTATTATTAGCGAAAAATATTAACTTAGAGTGTTTAGTAGAAGTTCATAATTTAACTGAACTTGAAAAGGCACTGGTATCAGATACAAAAATAATAGGAATAAATAATAGAAATTTAAATGATTTTTCTGTTGATATTAATACAACATTAAATTTGGTGGAAAAAATTCCTGATCATATATTGAAAGTTAGTGAAAGTGGGATTTTTAACAGAGAACATATTTCTGTTTTAGAAAATGCCGGATGTAATGCTGCTTTAATTGGAGAGGCTATCATCACCTCAGATGACCCTTATAAAAAAATTA
>VFGQ01000041.1 GCA_009391605.1 SAR202 cluster bacterium | reverse complement strand
TGATAAATACTGAGGAATTTTCAATTCAGTATGAACCTACAGTACAGGATGCGATAAATGACGGAGTGGATTTAGTATTTTTCTCCGGTGATAAATTAATAGGTGGACCTCAATCAGGTATAATTGCGGGTAAAGAAAAATATGTTCAATTAATAGAAAAATATCCTCTTACTAGAGCATTGAGATTAGATAAAGTACTTTTGGCTGGATTGATTGCAACTTTGCAAATGTATATTACTGAATCATATATAGATATCCCTATTTGGAATATGATTTCAAAATCAAAAGAAGATATGTTGAAAATAGTTAAACATTGGAAAGATAAATTAGATTATGAATTTTTACATATTGAAGAATCTAAGACAATGATAGGTGGTGGCAGTATGCCTGAGCAACATATAAATTCTTATTCATTATCAATTGATTTTGATAGTTTGAGCATTAATGCAAGTCAATTCAGTAAAAAAGTGATTAATAAACCAACTCCATTAATTGGAAGGGTTAAAGATAATAAATTTATTCTTGACCCTAGAACATTGTTAGACAAACAGGACGTAGAAGTGCATAAGTTATTAGAAGAAGAATTGAAATTAATTTAGTAATTTATTTAAAGTTTCAGCTACATAATCAATGTCTTCTTTGGTAAGTCCATAATGAGGAACAAATCTCCATCTGCTGGTTTCAGCTCCTCCATTAATACCTTTTTCTTTTAATTTTTTGGATATTTCCCCAGGATTATCAGCTTTTATATTGAAGAAAACCAAATTTGTTTCAACAGACTCGGGTGTTATATTTTCTATTTCGGACAATTTTTCGTGCATATATTTTGCAAGATCATGATCTCTTTTTATACTTTCTTCATAATTATTTAATGCTACTATACCAGCAGCAGCTAAGATTCCGGCCTGCCTTGTTGTTCCACCAATAGTTTTTCTCCATTTTCTTACTTTTTGCGTGAAATCTTTTTCTCCTAAAACTAATGAACCTACGGGTGCACCTAAGCCTTTGGACAGGCAAAATTGCACAGAATCAACATCTTTTGTTAATTCTTCAACACTGTTTTCTAAGGCAATTGCTGCATTAAATATCCGGGCACCATCTAAGTGGATAGGAATATTATTTTTTGATGCAATTTGTTTTATTTGATTAATATCACTTATACTTAGAGCTCTGCCTCCACAGCTATTGTGTGTATTTTCAATAGCTATTAATTTTGTTGGAGCTACATGTTCGTACTCCCATGCTTCAGTAACATGGTTTTCTGATTCGGGAAAGGGAGAAATTTCTTCTTTTACTTGATCTAAGTTCAATAATCCTCGTGAATCATTTTCAACAATACATGGAAATACTCCACCAAGTGTTGCAAATCCTCCAAGCTCATTGGTGTTAATATGAGATTTGTTACCTATTATTATTTGATCTCCTCTTTGGCAATGAGAAAGTATTGAGAGGAAGTTACCCATTATTCCACTAGATACAAAAACAGCAGATTCTTTATTAAAAAGTTCTGCGGTTAAATTTTCCAGTTTGTTTACTGTAGGATCTTCTCCAAAACCATCATTCCCAACTTCTGCTTCATACATAGCTTTACGCATCTCAGGAGAGGGTAAAGTATATGTGTCAGCCCTTAGTTCTATATGAGTTTTTTCTTGAAATTGATATGGATCAGAATTAGACAAATTATAATTCCTCTAAACTTAATTCCATAATATTTAATGCCTCATCTATATCATTTGCTTCAATGCCATAGTGCGTAGCAAATCTCCATCTTGAACCTGCATTACCACCTAATAATCCTTTTGAAGATAATTTGTCTGCTAATTTTTGAGGGGAAGGTAAGTTAATTGAGAAAAATACAAGATTTGTTTCTACATCTTCGACACTGAATTGTGGGAATTTCTTAAGCCCTTCTGCTAATTTAGTTGCATTTTGATGGTCTTTTGATATTTGAGCATAATGATTATCAATACCTACTATTCCGGCAGCTGCAATAATCCCAGCCTGTCTCATACCTCCTCCTACCATTTTTCGCCATTTTCGTGCTTCTTGAATATATTCTTTACTTCCTACAATTACTGACCCAACAGGAGCGCCAATACCTTTGGATAGGCAGAATGTGAGTGAGTCAACACTTTTGGTTAGTTCAGACACTGGCATTTCCAATGCAACTGATGCGTTAAATATTCTTGCTCCATCTATATGGAGTGCTACATTGTTATCATCACAAATCTTCTTTACTGAATCTATATATTCCTTTGATAATGTTTTTCCACCAGCAGCATTAGCTGTATTTTCAAGTGCTACTAATTTAGTTGGGGCTCTATGAACATTAAGTGGTTCAATACTTGCTTCTATTTCATCTAAATCTAATTTACCTTCAGAATCGTTTTGAAGTACAGTTGGAAATATCCCTCCGAGTGCTGCTATTCCTCCAGCTTCAGCTCGATAAATATGGCATTTATCACCTACCACTATTTGATCTCCTCTTTGGCAATGTGCTAATACAGATACTAAATTCCCCATCGTTCCGCTTGTGACTAAAACTGCAGCTTCCTTTCCAAATATTTCTGCACTAAGTCTTTCTAATTCGTTTACAGTGGGATCTTCTCCATATACATCATCACCTAATTTGGCATCAAAAATTGCCTGTTTCATTTCTGGGGAAGGTAGTGTAACTGTGTCACTTCTGAAGTCTATCATTTCAATCCTCACTTTTTTTTAAGTAATCTAAAATTTCATTTTTATTAATTGTGATACTATCTCTGTTTTTTCGCAACTTTATTTCTGCTGATTTTGTTTCTACTAATCTTTTACTTACAGTTATTCTTATTGGAAAACCTAATAAATCAGCATCTGAAAACTTTACACCCGGACTTTCTTTTCTGTCATCAAGAACAGTGCTGAAACCAGATTGATTTAATAAATTATAAATTTCTTCAGAATAAGCTTTAACTTCAGGGATATCATTATTTAGAGCAGTAATTATGATTTCATAAGGAGATATAGATTTAGGGAAAATAGGTCCGTTTTTATCATGGTTTTGTTCTATTATTGCAGCAAGTAATCTACCTGTTCCAATTCCGTAACAACCCATTTCTATGGATTCTCTTGCTCCTGATTCAGTCAAAAATTTTGTATTGAATTTTTCAGAGTATATGGTTCCAAGTTTGAATATATGACCTACTTCAATTGCTTTTTTGGTATATAAATCATTATTGCAATTTATACATTTTGCTTGGTCAGGGAATTTTGCGATATCTGTTATTATATCTGCTTTAAAATCGGTATGAAGATTAATATTTGAGATATGATAATTTTCTTTATTTGCACCTGCGACGAAATCATTTCCTTTTTCTAAAGAATCGTCTGCTATTGTATAAATATCTTTATTTATTGGAGATGCGGATCCAGAAGGGATATTGTGTTTTTCAAGGGTACTCTGACTTGCAGATTTAAAATCTGTTGTCCCTAAAATCCTTGCTAACTTTAACTCGTTAATTTCGTAATCCCCTCTAATGACTACACATATAAATTTATCGTTGGTTTCATAAAACATTGCTTTAATTGTTTTATATTCAGGAATATTTAAAAATTTGCATAGTGCAGGAATTGTTTTAATATTAGGAGTTAGAATTTCTTTTTTTTCACTAGTTGATTCATCTGTAAATTCAGTTTTTGTAAATATCGCTTTTTCCGTATTTGCTGCATAGTCGCAATTATTGCATAAAACAACAGTGTCCTCTCCTGATTCAGAGATAGCTACGAATTCGTGAGAGTCTTTACCTCCTATAGCTCCGCTATCAGCTTCTATTTTAATTACTTCAAGTCCACATCTCTCATATATATTATGATAGGCAGTGCTGAATTTATTATAGTTTTGATCTAAACCTTCCTGATTTATATCAAAACTATAGGCATCTTTCATTACGAATTCTCTAACTCTTAATAATCCTCCACGCGGACGTGGCTCATCTCTTAATTTTGTTTGTATTTGATAAAGTATTTGAGGTAGAGATTTATAAGATGAAATAATATCTTTAACTATTAATGTTAATATTTCTTCGTGTGTTGGGGCTAAAACGAAAGGTTTTTTTCTTCTGTCTAGAAGCTTGAACAATTCATCACCCATTGTTTGAAATCTACCTGATTTACTCCAAATATCTTTTGGTTGAATTACAGGCATGCGTAATTCTTGTCCACCAATAGCATCCATTTCTTCTCGGATTATAGATTCAATTTTTTTTAATGACTTCCATGCTGTTGGTAGGTAACTATATATACCTGAACTAGCTTGATGGATCATGGAAGATTTCAACATGATTTTGTGACTTTCAAGCTCTATATCTGATGGCAATTCTCTTAAGGATTTAAATAGCATCTTACTTAAATACATTGTTTATTACCCTTGAATAAGATTTTTATCATAATCATTTTCCATCTTTTTTATTTCTTGCGTAAAAATTGTTAACATTTCATCAGCATTAACTACTTTATCTTTTTTCCCTTTTTTGAATATTATAGCCTTACCCACACCTGCAGCTATTCCAAGATCTGCATCCTTAGCCTCTCCAGGACCATTCACTTCACATCCCATAACAGCTATTTTTAGTTTTGATTTAGATTTTTTTGTAATATCGTCTACCTTTTTAGCAAGATTAATAATATCTACATCCGCTCTTGCACATCCTGGGCAGGAAACTAAGGTTATCCCAGTGTTTTTTAAATTTAAAGCTTTTAGAATATTATTTGCTGCTTTAACTTCTTCAACAGGGTCGTCGCTCAGCGATACTCTTATAGTATCTCCAATTCCTTCGTAAAGTAACATTCCAATTCCTACTGCTGATCGTATAGAACCAGAGTCTTTAGTTCCAGATTCAGTTATACCCAAATGAACAGGGTATGGTATTAATTTTGATATTGATTTATAGGCTTCAACAGTTGTTTCTATGTCAAAAGCTTTCATTGAAATTTTTATATCATAAAATTTAAGTGATTCAAGTATATCTATTTCCCATAGTGCTGTTCTTACCATGTGATCTACCTGAGAGTAGATATTAGTTTTTTTATCAAATTTTGGAAGTTTTTCTACGCCTTTATTATGCCTTGATATTCCTTTAGTTTTACCTATGGATCCAACTGGAGGTAAACTCCCGAAATTCACACCTATTCTAATAGGAATAGAAGCAGATTTAGCTTTGGACACAATATCTTTTACTTTTGTATGATCTCTAATATTTCCAGGGTTTAATCTTAACGCATGTACTCCTGAATCAATTGATTTAATTGCTAGTTCATGATGAAAATGTATATCTGCAATAACAGGAATAGGTGATTCACTTACTATATCTTTTAGTGCTATAGCAGAATTCATATCTGGTACTGCACATCTGATTATTTCACATCCATTTTCTTGAACAGAATTTATTTGTTTTAAGGTTGATTCTATATCTGAAGTTGGAGTTTTTGTCATGGATTGTATAGATACAGGGGAATTGCCTCCAATTTGAACATTCCCAATTTCTAGAGGTTTTGTATTTCTTCTTGTTATCATGCATTAGCCATTAAAAATATTAATTATGTCTGACAATGTTACAAAGATAATTAATCCAAATAAAATTGAAACACCAATCAATTGTATCCTATAAGTAAAAGTTGATGGAAGAGGGTAACCCTTTCTAGATATAGTGATTAATTCAAGAAATAATTTCCCCCCATCAAGAGGTGGGAAAGGAATCAGATTAAAAATTCCAAGTGAAAAACTTATTAATGCCACTAATTCTGCAATTGATTGTAACCCTTGTTTAGATGATTGATTAGTTAACTGGGCTATTCCGACTGGTCCAGTAAATTTAGATTCTCCTGATAACTCATTATTTTCAATAAATATATATTTAATTCCTGAAAATAATAATCCCATTGTAATATATGATTTTTTAATTGATTCATTAAAACTTAATTGAGCATCAATTTGTTTTGGATTTTTAATGTTTATTAATACTCCCATTTTGCCCTCAGTCATTTCATCGCCTATTTCAAGTTTCGAGTTGTATTTCTTAGCTAATTCTAAAGACACTTCTTCATTAATATTTTGAACATTTTGTACTACTTTTCTTTTTATCGATGATTCCCTTGGAGTAATGTTTAATTCTTTTCTTTCTGTTTGAGTAATAGATCCAAAAACAGATAAATTTTTATTTCTTTCGATTACGATTTTAGTAGGAGAATTTTTGTTTTCTGATATATTGTTAACCAATTTATCAATTGTATCTATTGAATTATTATTTATTTTTCTTATAATATCCCCCTGAATGAATCCTGATATTTCTGCAGGTGAATTTGGAGCAACTTTTTCTATATATATTTCCCCACCCCATATTTTGTGAGGAGTTAAAAATATGAATACAAGAATAAGAAATGTCATTAAAAAATTAAATAACGAACCCATAGAAAAAATAATGATTTTTTTAATACTTAATGTTTTGGAAAATCTTTCTTTTTTATCTGGTGTTTCTATAGATGGTAATTTTACATAACCTCCAAGAGGAATTGCATTTAAACTTATAATTGTTGAGGAAATTTTTTTAGCAAAAAGTCTTGGAGGGAATCCTATTGCAAATTCCTCTACTTCTATTTTAAATATTTTTGCAATGATAAAATGGCCAAATTCATGAAAAACTACAATAATGAATATGATTGGTATAAATAATAAATATCCTGATAATTCGCTCATTTATACCCTGGCCATATCGTAAGTATTGTTTATAGTATTTTGATATATTCTATATATATTATTTATATTTAAATCAGTTTCTTCTTTATGTGATTTTAAAACTGATTCAATTAAAATAGGAATATCAGTAAATTGAATTTTTTCATTAAGAAACAATTCTACTGCTGCTTGATCTGCACCACACAATGCTACCAACCAGCTACCTCTTCTTTTTCCATATTCTAAACCCAATTCAAATACGGGATAATCTGAGGATTTAAATGGTTCGAAATCTGATCCATTCAGTTTTTCTTTTTCAAATTCACAATAAATTCCGTTGTTTTTAAATTCTTGATAGTTCAAACCTTCATTTATGGGTATTTTCATATCTGGAGGATATGATGCAGCTATAAATGAGTTGTCATTAAATTCAACTAACGCATGAATATTGCTAGCTGGATTTAATATCACTTCAATTTTATCAATAGGGAAATTAAATAATATACTGCATTCTATAACTTCAAATGCTTTATTCATCAGAGTAGCTGAATCTATTGATATTTTCTTCCCCATTTTCCATGTTGGGTGATTAAGAGCATCATTGGGAGTTATATGTTTTAACATATTAAATTTATGCCCTCTAAATGGGCCACCTGATGCAGTGATAATTATTTTTTTTGGTTTTTTATTTGTTTGAGAGAGTATTCCTTTTACACTAGCGGGTTCACTATCTAAAGGGATTAATTTTCCTGAGTACATTTTAAGTTTTTCAATTATTAATTCAGCACCACATAATATAGATTCTTTATTCGCTAAAGCTATTACTTTTGATTCTTCCAAAGATTTTATTATTGGTTTTAATGATGATAAACCTTCTGTAGCAACTACTAAAATATCAAGATTAGGATCTGTTGCAATATTTGTTGGTGATTTTAATTTTGAATTTTGAATATTTATATTTTTTCTATTTGTCCAATAATAATCAGGCTGGAATTCTTTTATTTGTTTTTTTAACAGCGTGGTATTTTTATTACAAGTTAATCCTATAATGTTTAAATTTTCTAATTTTCTACATATTTCAAGAGTTTGTATGCCTATGGAACCGGTAGATCCCAGTACTGATATGTTTTTCATAAATTAATCCAATTTAATAACATAAAATATCCTAACCATAAGATGAATAAAGATGAATCTATTCTGTCTAAAAGACCCCCATGACCTGGGAATATATTACCAAAATCTTTTATTTGTTTAATCCTTTTTATTTTAGAGAAAAATAAATCTCCAATTTGTCCGAATATTGATAATAGTAAAATGCTGAATATTAGATAAAAGATATTAATGCTATCTAAGTATAATGGACTTATATTTAATTTAAATATTGCTATACCTACAAATGTTGTTACAATCATTCCCCCCAATGATCCCTCAACAGTTTTTTTTGGACTAATTTTTTTTGACAATGCATGTCTTCCAAAAATCTTGCCTATGGCATAAGCACTGGAATCATTTAAAGCACTTAATATAATTAATAATAGAAAAATATTTTTATTTTCAATTAAAATCATTGCCCCATAAATCACAAATATTGATGGCAATAGAATTGGAATTATGAATTTACAATAAATATTTGAAATAATATTTTGATAATTAAAAAATATAGATATGAATATATTTGCCATAATTATTGTTGTAATAAGATGAAATATAAAATTTTCAAAATATATACTTGAATTAAATATTTGATAAAAAATGAAAGGAGAAATTGCAATAAAACCACTTATTATCCCAGAGATGACATTTGTTATGGTTGCTTTATTATTTATGAGTTCATTTGTAGAAATGTATGACACTAAAAATAAAATAATTATAGAACCTAAATAGCTGTACCAAGTAATGAAGATTAAAGGAATGATTAAAAACAAGGTAGATAGAATCCTTAAATTTAAATTTGAAATTGAATAATACTTAATTAATTTTTCCATAATTTCTATTTCTTTTTTTGAAATCGTTAAGAGCTTTAATTACATCCCTTTTATTAAAATCAGGCCATAATTTTGAAGTAAAATACATTTCTGAGTATGCTGATTGCCAGAGCATAAAATTACTAATTCTTTTTTGTCCCCCTGTCCTGATGATTAAGTCAGGGTTTGGGGTCCCGTTCGTATAAAGTAATTTTTCAAATTGTTTTTCATTTATATTATTAATATTTTGTTTAATTAATTTATTTACTGCTTGTATAATTTCTTGTCTTCCTCCGTAATTCCAAGCGATGATTAATTCTGCATCATAATTTGTATCATAGCTTTGAGTAATATTTTCTATTTTTCTTATTAAAACTTTTGGCAGATGTTCTATCTCACCAATAAATGATAATTTGACTTTATTCTTATGAATTTCTTTTGCAATTTCATTTAATGCAAATTCAAGTAAATTGAGTAAATTTTCTTTTTCTTCTTGGGGGCGGAAATTATTTTCTGTTGAAAAGGCAAATAATGTTATATATTTTATATTATTATTTTTTAATTCTTTAACAACTTCCGGAATCGTATCTAACCCTTTTTTATGCCCTGAAAACCTTGGAAGGTTATGTTGTTCAGCCCACCTTCCATTTCCGTCCATAATTATAGCGACATGGTTGATATCATTAATTTTCATTATGGGTAATTATAACGTTTTTTAGATACTTAAAATATCTTGTTGTTTATTTTCTCCGGCATTATTCATATTTGATATAAAAGTATCAGTTACTTTTTGAACATCTTGTTGCATTCTTTTTGATTCGTCCTGGCTAAATGAGGAGTTTTTTTCATTGGATTTGATTTCGTCAATAATACTTCTTCGAATATTTCTTATTGCAATTGCAGACTGTTCTACTTTTTGTTTTGCTACTTTGCTTAATTCTATTCTTCGTTCTTCACTAAGTGGTGGTACGCTTAGTTTTATAATATCCCCATCTATGGTTGGGTTAAGTCCCAAATCAGATGATTGAATGCTTTTTATTATTTGTTCAATGTTATTTTTATCCCAAGCATTAATATTTATTAAGCTAGCATCAATGATATTTATAGATGCAAGCTGATTTAGAGGGAGGCTAGAATTGTATACATTGATTTTTATAGAATCAATGATACTTGTGTTTGCTCTGCCTGTACGAATTGACGATAATTCACTTTTTAAAATTTCCATAGATTTAATCATTTTTTCAGAAGTATATTCTTTAACATTGTCAATATTTAATTCCATAAGATTCTCCTATTAGAATATATTGTTATTACTTAGCAAAGTACCATTTTGATCACCTGTTATAATACCTTTTAAATTGCCTTTTTTAAACATATCAAAGACAACTATTGGTAAGTCATTGTCCATACATAAAGCTAGTGCAGTTGTATCCATGATTTTGAGTTTTTTAGTTAATGCATCTTGGTAACTAATGTGTTTAAATTTTTTTGCATTTTTGTTAATTCTTGGGTCTTCAGAATATACACCATCAACTCCATATTTTGCCATTAATAGTAATTCGGCTTCAATTTCTATTCCTCTTAGAGATGCTGCTGTATCTGTAGTCATGTGAGGGTTTCCTGTGCCTGCTGCAAAAACAACCACACGTTTTTTTTCCAAGTGTCTTATTGATCTTCTTCTTATGTATGGTTCTGCAATTTGTTGGACAGTAACTGCTGACTGGGTTCTGGTATCTATAGAATATTTTCTTTCAAGGGAATCTTGAAGAGCTACAGCATTAATTATTGTTGCTAGCATCCCAGCATAATCAGCTGTTGCTCTATCCATTCCGTCTTTTTCTGCTTCTGCTCCTCTCCAAATATTACCCCCACCTACAACAACTCCAATTTCTATTCCTAAATCAACTACAGTTTTAATTTCACTTGCCATATATTTAATTGATTTAGGATCTATTCCACTTTCTCGATCACCTTTGAAAGATTCTCCGCTTATTTTTAATAGAATTCTATTTAATTTCGGTTTTGACATAAGTTACATACTAACCTGAAATTGCAAATCTTTTAAACCTTTTAATTTGTATATTTTCACCTAGTTTACCAGATGTTTCTTCAATAAGTGATTTAATAGTTTTTTCATTATCTTTGATAAAAGTTTGCTGAAGCAAAGAATTTTCTGCTGTAGGCTTAATATTATTTTTAATGTTGTTATTTTCTATCGCTGTATCTAAATAGATAGGGTTCATTGCAGCTATTTGCATAGTAATTTGGTGTGCTAAATCTTTAAAATCTTCTGTTTTTGCAACGAAATCCGTTTCACAATTTATTTCAAGCAAAACACCTATTTTATTGTTTGAATGTATGTATGAAGAAATAATACCTTCAGTAGCACTCCTACCTGATTTTTTCCTTGCTATAGCTATCCCTTGCTCTTGAAGTATTGACATTGCTTTTTCTATATCACCATTGCTAGATTCCAATGCAGATTTACAAGCCATTATTCCTGCACCCGTCTTGTCTCTTAATTTTTTTATTAAATCAGGATTCATTAAAACAATCTTTAAACTTTGTTTTCTTTTGGTTTTCCACTTGATTTGTTAATAGCAACATTTGATTTAGGTTTAGCTTTTTGCACAAGTGTTTTTCCTTCTATAATAGCATCGGCTATAACATTTGAAATGAGTTTAATAGATCTGATAGAATCATCATTTCCAGGAATGATATAGTCTATTCCGGTCGGGTCTGAATCAGAATCAACCAATCCTATAACAGGGATATTGAGAATATTAGCTTCATTTATAGCAATTTTTTCTTTTTTTACATCAATGACATATAAGCAATCTGGTATTTTATTAGTTTTCTTTAAACCTTCAAAGAATTTGTTGAGCCTATTTATTTTTTTATTTATCTGAGTTTGTTCTTTTTTTGTAGGAATTGTTGATTGTTCATTATTTTGTTGATTTTCGAGTTCATTTAAATGTTTTATTCTCTTAAAAATAGTATCAAAATTTGTTAATGTTCCTCCTAGCCATCTAGAAATAACATATTGAGATTTAGATTTTTCTGCAGCAGATTTAATTGTTAGTTGAGATTGTTTTTTTGTCCCAAGCATTAAAATAGTACCACCTTTGGCACTTAAATTTTTAACATATTTACAAACAGTGTTTAAAATCGTAAGTGTTTGAGTTATATCAATTATATGTATACCTTTCCTTGAAGAATGTATGTATGTCTTCATTTTAGGATTCCATTTTGTTTTTTCATGTCCAAAATGGATGCCGGCATCTAATAATTCTTTTACACCTATTTCAGTTAATTTTAATGTCTTTTCATCATTTGTAATATTTTCAGAAATAGTCATTAACATTTTCTCCTTATTTCCTTATTAATTATATAGAAGGTTAAAACCAAACAACGTGAGAGAGTATAACATATAGAATAGAATTAATTGTACATTTCTAATGTATCATTTAGTTTAGTTTAATTTATTTGAGAATAAATACTTCGTAAATACTAAATTTATTTGATTTTTGTGATAAGATCTATTTTGTTAGTAAAATAAATAAATTTAAAGTGAATAAAAAAGAAGTAAAAGAAGTATTTAAGAAGCACGATAAAGACACAGGGTCTGTTGAATTTCAAATTTCCCAACTTACAAATCGTATAACTGTACTTACAGATCATCTTAGATCAAATCCAAAAGATAATAGTTCCAAACATGGAATGTTAAAACTAGTTGGAAAGAGATCAAGATTTTTATCATATTTACGAAAGAGTAATCTTAGTATTTATGAAAGTATGTTAACTTCCTTAGGCATAAGAAGATAATTAATTTTTTAATTATTATATAAATCTATGCCTGTCACGTTTCTACTTTAGGAGTAATGATGCAAGAAGATAAACACAAATTTTTAATTAATGGTGAAGAAATTTCATTTGAAATAGGTAATATGGCTAAAGCAGCTAATGGATCTGTTTTAGTTCGATACAAGGATAATGTATTGTTAATTACTGCCACCATGAGTAATCCCAGACCAGGATTAGATTTTTTTCCTTTAATTGTTGATTTTGAAGAAAAGTTATATGCAAGAGGAAAAATACCAGGGGGCTTTTTTAGAAGAGAAGGAAGGCCAAGCTCTTCAGCAATTTTATCTGCAAGATTGATTGACAGAACTTTAAGACCTTTATTTCCTGATGGCTTTCGTCACGAAGTTGCAATTGTAATTTTGCCTTTGGCTGTAGACTTAACGACTCCATTAGATTGGTTGGGATTAATTGGTGCTAATTTAGCCTTGTCTATTTCAGACATACCATTTAACGGACCTGTTTCAGCAACAAATATTGGATATATAAATGGTGATTTAGTTTCAAATCCATCATATGAACAATTAGAAGAAAGCGAATTTAACGTCCTTGTTTCAGGAAGTACTGACGGAGTGGTAATGATTGAATCTGAAGGAAAAGAGATTTCTGAAGATTTAATGTATGAAGCCATTGTCAAATCACACGAAATAAATAATGAAATTATAGATAATTTAAAAGCATTTGTTACTAAAAATGGAAAAGATAAATTACAAATAACTAATGAATTTGATGAATCTAAATATTCTGAATTGATAACAGCATTAGAATCTGAATTATTAGATATTTACAAAAACAACGATTTAAACAAATCAGAAAAAGATATTTCTATTAATGAAAGAATTGAAAAATTTTTTGAAGGTAAAGAATCCGATGCTCAGCATGAAGATTATAAATCAGAATTAGATAAATTGAAATCTAATGTATTTAGGAAAATAACACTCGAAAATAAATCAAGAGTAGATGGAAGGAAATTCGATGAGATTAGAGATTTGAGTGGTTCAGTTGATATTATTCCAAAAGTACATGGTAGTGGCATGTTTACCAGAGGTGAAACTCAAGTTTTATCTTTGGTAACCCTTGGGTCTGCAAGAGATTATCAAAGATTAGATACTTTGACTCCTCTCGAAGAAAAAAGATTTATGTTACATTATAATTTTCCTCCATATTCTGTAGGAGAAGCTAGACCTATGAGATCTCCAGGAAGAAGAGAAATAGGCCACGGAGCTTTAGCAGAAAAAGCTATAGAGCAGGTACTTCCTAATTCTGATGATTTTCCTTATGCCATCAGAATTGTATCTGAAGTACTACAATCAAATGGAAGTACTTCTATGGGTACTGTTTGTTCTGCTACTTTGGCATTAATGGATGCAGGTGTACCTATAAAAAAACCTGTGGCTGGAATTTCTGTGGGATTAATATCAGATGAGAATAATTATGAAGTTCTTTTGGACATTCAAGGAGTTGAGGATCATTATGGAGATATGGATTTCAAGGTGGCTGGAACTGAAGATGGCATTACCGCTATTCAGTTAGATATCAAATTGAATTTTATATCACTTGAAGTAGTTAAATCCACTCTTGATATCGCTAAAAATGGAAGGTTACATATTTTGGATACAATTAATTCTATTATTGATAACCCAAGAGAAGAATTAAAACCTGATGCACCAAGAATAACCAAGCATCAAATTGATCCTGATAAAATAGGACTTTTAATTGGACCTGGTGGTAAAACTATAAAAGGCATTTCTGAAGAAAGTGGTGCAGTTATTGATATAAATGATGATGGTATTGTTTCTATATCTTCTGAAGACGCGTCTGCATTAGATATAGCGTTAAATAAAGTTAAAGAACTTACCAGAGAGATTAAAGCTGGGGAAATTATAAAAGGAAAAGTTGTAAGCATAAGAGATTTTGGCGCTTTCGTACAATTGACACCAAGTAAAGATGGTTTGGTGCATATAAGTGAACTTGAAAATTATAGAGTTAATAATGTAGAAGATGTTGTACAAGTTAATGATATAGTTGAAGTTTTGGTTAAATCTGTTTCTCCTGACGGAAAAGTGTCATTATCCAGAAAAGCTTTGCTTGAAGATTCTGAATAAATATGCTTTGCTTGTTATAACAACATATTTTTCGAATTAAATGTCTGATAATAAGAAAATTAAGATGATATTAAATGGCGCTCTTGGTCGTATGGGAGGCTATGTATTAGATGCTGTATCAGATACAAATGATATTGAAATTCTATATGGAGTAGATCCCAGTGTTACTAATGCAACAAATAGTTATAAAGGTGTTAATGTAGTCCCAAATATAGGCGATGTGTTAAATAAGGATATTGATGTTGTAGTAGATTTTACTAATTCAGAAGTTACTATGGATATAGTAGATAAATGCAGAGATAATAACGTTGATTTAATTATTGGTTCTACTGGTTTTACACAACCTCAAATAAACGAACTTAAAGATATAGCTAGTAATTCTAATATTACCGTTTTTTTAGTTCCAAATTTTTCAATAGGAGCTAATTTGTTAATGAAAGCGGTTGAAAATATATCAAATTATTATGATTATGTTGATGTTACTGAAATGCATCATGAGAACAAAGTTGATTCTCCATCTGGCACAGCAATGTCAATTGCAGAATCTATTAGTAAAGGTAAAAGAAATGGTAAATTTTCACAGAATATTCCAGAGCGGGAATCAGTTAAAAATGCCAGAGGTGCAAATTATGAAGGTATTAATATACATAGTAGAAGAATGCCGGGATATGTAGCACATCATGAAGTTGTTTTTGGAAGTTTGGGTGAAACTTTAACATTGAGACATGATTCTATTGATAGAAAATCATTTATGCAAGGCGTTATTGAATCAATAAGATCAATACAAACTCTTAACGGGTTTGTATATGGATTAGATAATATTCTTTGATTTCTTATATATATTAAAACTTGGTATTATTTCTGAGTTGACCGGAGTTTAAAGCTTTGATATTCTCTCTTGTAATTTAATTTTTATAGTTTTGATCATGGATATTAATAATAAATTTTTAGATCACGCATATGGATACGATGATGTTTCTATTGTTCCAGGAGAATTTACGATTAATCCTGAATTAGCTGATACTAAATTTAAAATCCAGGAATTAGAATTTGATATACCAGTTTTAGCTTCTGCAATGGATGCAGTGGTTTCACCTGAATTTGCAATAAATTTTAATTCTAAAGGTGGCTTAGCTGTTTTAAATTTAGAAGGTATATACACTAAATATAATGATTATATTGAACCTTTAGAATCAGTTATTTTTGCAAAAGAAAATGAATCGACATCTATTATGCAAAAAGTTTATTCAAAAGATGTTGATGAAAATTTAGTAGCTGAACGAGTGAAAGAAATTAAAGAAAAAAGTTCTATTTGTGCTGTTTCTGTTACTCCTGCTAATACTAAAAGATTAAGCCCAATCGCAATTGAAGCTGGAGCAGATATAATTGTGGTCCAATCTACGGTAACTACGCCAAGACATTTTTCTAAAAGTATTACTGGTTTGAATATGTCAGATTTAAAAAAACAAATTAAAATTCCGCTCATAGTTGGTAATTGCGTCAGCTATAACGTAGCATTGGAGTTTATGAATACAGGTGTTGATGGAATATTAGTTGGTGTAGGACCTGGTGCTGCTTGCACAACCAGAGAAGTTACTGGATTGGGTGTTCCTCAGGTAACAGCTACGATGGATTGTTCTTTGGCTAGAGATACTTATTTTAAAGAAACAGGAAGGTATGTTTCAATTATTACTGATGGTGGTATAAGAACAGGAGGAGATTTTTGTAAATCATTTGCCTCAGGCGCTGATGCTGTTATGATTGGTACTCCACTAGCTCAGACACATGAAGCTCCAGGTAAAGGATTTAATTGGGGAATGGCTACCCCTGATCCGGCTTTACCGAGAGGAACAAGAGTATCTGTTGGAAGTAAATGGGGTTTAGATATTTTATTGAATGGGCCTTCATCTACAAGTGATGGGACACAAAACTTTATGGGTGCTTTAAAGAATTGTATGGGTTTTATTGGTGCATATTCTATAAAAGATATGCATAATGCTAAAATGATAGTTGCTCCATCTATAAAAACTGAAGGAAAATTCTTTCAATTACGTAAATAACAATATTCATTTAATTTATTATCTATGTTTTTTGTTGATACTATAATGAATCTGTAATTTTTTGTGTAATCTTTGATCAAATAAATATTTTGTTTTTTGAAAATAATATTTACTTGATTAAAAAATTCCAAATATGTTTCTGAATTAATTTCTAAAATAATGTATTCAAATTTGATTTGTTTTTGCTTTGTCTCCAATAATAATTCTAATGATAATTCATACCCGTTTTCCCCTCCATATAATGCATTTCTAGGTTCAGATTGTAGTTCTGATGAAAGATGATCCATTTGCTTTTTTGATAAATAAGGAGGATTTGAGATTATAAATTTGTATGTACCTTTTATACCATTTCCAAGATTTGTTTTTATAAAATGAAATGTATTTTTATTTTTATTTAATTGTTCAATATTTTTTAAACTTACCTTAAGAGCTTTTTCTGATATATCTGTTAAAATATATTCGATTTTTTTATTGTTTAATTCTTTTGCAAGGGCAATAGAGATAATCCCACTCCCACTTCCAATTTCCAGGATTTTAAAATTAGAATATTGTTGATCAAATGCTAATTTTTTTGTTATTTCTATTATTAATTCTGTTTCTTGCCTGGGAATTAATACATTTTTGTTGATATAAAATGGAATACCAAAAAAATAAATTTTGTTTAAGATGTATGGCAAAGGTATTCTTTTTATTCTTTTTTCAATAATTTTATTATTTTTGCTGATTTCGTTGTCATTTAAATTGTGATTAAGATTTGATATTAATACAGCTTTTTCCCAATTTAATATATGCATTAGAATTAGTTCAGATTCTAAGTTATGCTCGATAATCCCAGCTTTTTTTAACATCTGTATGTTTTGATTAATTAGTTCTTGGATTTTCAATTATATTAATCATCAAAGTTATTGTTTAAAGAATCTATAATATCCTGAAATTCTCCATCTAATACTTTTTCTATATCATGGTTTGTAAATTTAGACCTGTGATCTGTAACTCTTTTCTGAGGAAAATTGTATGTTCTTATCCTTTCTGATCTATCTCCTGATCCAACCTGATCTTTTCTATCCTTAGCTCTTTCAGCTTCTTTTTTTCTTTTTTCCATATCATATATTCTTGCTTGTAAAACTGACATGGCTTTTTCTTTGTTCTTTAATTGAGATCTTTCATCTTGGCAGATAGATATAATCCCTGTAGGAACATGAGTTATTCTTATTGCAGTCGCAACTTTTTGTACATTTTGCCCGCCGTTACCACTTGCATGATATATATCTATTTCCAGATCATTGTTATCTATAGTGATATTTATTTCATCCGGAATTGGTAATACAGCTACAGTTGCAGCCGAAGTATGTATTCTTCCGCTTGATTCGGTAGTTGGTATTCTTTGGACTCTATGCACTCCGCTTTCAAATTTCAGATTTCTATATACGTTTGCTCCTAGTAGTTCAAATATTATTTCTTTTATTCCGCCCAATCCTGTTAAGTTCGAATTTAAGATATTAGTTTTCCATTTATTTCTTTGTGCGAATCTTGTATACATCCTATATAAATTTTGAGCAAATAATGAAGCTTCCTCTCCGCCTGTCCCTGCTCTTATTTCCATAATCACATTGCTTTTATCATCGTTATCTGTTTGGAATAATTTTTGTATAAGTTGTTTTCGTAATTGATTTACTTTAAGTGCGATTTCTTCTAATTCTTCTTGAGCTAATTCTTTTAGTTCTTTTGATTCCGGGTCATTAATTATAAGTTCTAAGTCAGATTTCTGATGAATATATTTTTTATATTCATTGGATATATCAGCAATTTTTTTCAATTCTGAGTATTTTTCAAATATGGTTTTATTTTGTTCGAAATTATTTGAAGAATTTTCTAATATATTTTTTTCTATTGCATTAAATTCTTTTAGAATTTCATTTATTTTTGTATTTATTTTAGATTCATTCATATTATTATTTTGATTAATTGAATTTGGAATTTGTCATTAAATCAATTAATTCTTTTTCATTGATATCTTTTTGATCACCAGTATTTAATTCTTTATAAGTAATATAATTCAATTTTTCTTCCGGGTCACCAATAATAACAATTGCGGAAAATTTTAAATTATTTGCGTATCTCATATTTGATTTTAAGCTTCTAGAGGATATTGCTAACTCTGATTTAATATTATTTTTTCTTGCAATAATATTAAATTCTATGGCTTTGGATTTTGATGAATTAGTTAAATAGATAAATAATATAGAGTCGTTTTCTTTTTGATGTAATTTAATTTTGTTGTTAATTATTTCATTTATAACTCTTTCGACACCCATACCAAAACCTACCCCAGGTGTTTCATTGCCACCAATTTTTTCAATTAACCCATTATATCGGCCTCCGCCAACTATAGCATTTTGTCTCTTGTCTTGGTCTGATATTATTTCAAACACAGTATGAGTATAATAATCTAATCCTCTGACCATATTATTGTTAACTTGATAATTGATTTTACCTAATTCAAGGTATTTTTTTACATTTTCGAAATGTTTCAAATTTTTTTCGGAAAGAAAACTTATGATATTAGGAGAATCTTTTATATAATTTTTACAATTTGAATTTTTGCAGTCTAAAATTCTCAAAGGATTGGTTGATATCCTTTGAGTACAATCAGAACAATTATTTTTAGCCCAACCAGAATTTTTATAGTATTGACTTAGTTCAGTTATAAATTGTTTTCTGTCTGTAATATCTCCAATAGAATTTATTGATAGATTGATATTAGCTAAGCCAATTTTTTTTAATAGTGTCCATGCAAAAGATATAATTTCAGCATCTAATTCAGGATCATGGCTACCTATAGTTTCTATACCGAATTGATGATGTTCTCTTAATCTTCCAGATTGAGGACGTTCATATCTGAAAATGGAAGTGAAGTAATATAATTTAATTGGTTGTGGTTGGTTAAACATACCATTTTCAATATACGATCTGCATACAGATGCAGTACCTTCAGGTTGAAGTGTAATATTGTTTTCTCCTCTATCTGTAAATGAATATGTTTCTTTCGTAACAATATCTGTATCTAATCCAATTCCTCGTAGAAATAAATCTGTTGATTCAAAAGTTGGCGTGTCAATTCTTTTGAACCCAAATATACTAGCAAGATCGAATGCATTGGTTTTAAAATATTCCCAATACTTTTGTTCATTTGGGAGAATATCCTTTGTTCCTCTTATTGATTTGAACATTTATATATAGTTCCTATTTTTTTTTAAATGTTATTATTATAAATGTTAGTTATAAGGTATTTTTTATTCAAGTGGTAGTTGGTTCTATAGATGGTAATCACTAATTTAGATAATCAATATAAAAATTTTAAAAAAATAGCAAAATCATATCTTAATTCTGAGCAATGGGACATTGTTGAAAAAGCATATAATTTTGCTAATAACGCGCATGGAAACCAAACAAGGCTTACTGGTGATAAATTCATTACTCATCCACTCGAAACTGCAAAATATTTAGCTGAATTACATTTAGATTACAATACATTAGCTGCAGGACTTTTGCATGATGTAATAGAAGATTGTGATGTGAGTTTAGCTGACTTAGCCGATTTATTTGGAGAAGAAATCTCTTCATTAGTGCAGGGAGTAACAAAATTAACAGAAGTTGAAAATGTATCTGAAATAAGATGGGAGGAAAATGTTCAAACACATTCTATTCTTGAAGCTCAAACTTTAAGGAAAATGCTTATGACTGTAGCTGAAGATATTAGAGTAGTTCTTATTAAACTTAGTGACCGTTTACATAATATGGAAACTATTGATCCTTTGCCGGATGATAGAAAAATTAAGTTTTCAAAAGAAACAATGGAAATTTATGCTCCTTTAGCTCATAGATTAGGCATGTGGGATTTTAAATGGAGATTAGAGGATTTGGCGTTTAGAAATTTAGATCCATCTATGTATAAAAGGGTGGCAAAATTAGTCAATACAAAAAGAACAAATAGGGATGAATATATTCTTAATGCAATAAATTCACTTAAGAATAAATTAAAAAAAGAGGGTATTGTAGCAGAGGTAAAAGGAAGATCTAAACATTTATTTAGCATTTACAGAAAAATTATATTGTATGAAAAGGAAAATAAGACAATTGATGAAATTTATGATTTATTTGCTATAAGAGTAATAGTTAAAGATGTTAAAGATTGTTATATTTCCTTAGGTGCAATACATGGTATTTGGCCTCCTTTGACAGGAGAATTTGATGATTATATTGCAAGGCCTAAAGATAATATGTATAGATCTATCCATACTACTGTTCGCGGTGATAATAATTATCCCATAGAAATTCAGATACGAACAACTGAAATGGATGAATATGCTGAGCATGGCGTGGCAGCCCACTGGAAATATAAAGAAGGATCTGTGGATGATGATACTTTTGACAAGAAAATGATTTGGTTAAGGCAATTATTGGATTGGCAGCGAGAAGTACCAGGCGATCAAGAATTTATCGATTCATTTAAAACTGATATTTTTAATGATCAGGTATATGTTTTTACACCCAAAGGAGAAATTAAAGAATTGCCTCTAGGGTCAACGCCTTTAGATTTTGCATATAGAATTCATACTGATATTGGGCATTCTTGTATTGGTGCTAAAGTGAATGAAAAATTGGTAGCATTGAATAAACAGCTCAATAACGGTGATATAATTGATATAGTTACCAGTCCAAGTGAAAAGGGTCCGAATTTAGACTGGTTAAATCCCGATTTGAAATATGTTATTACTTCTTCTGCAAAAGAGAAAATCAGGCTTTGGTTTAGAAAGTCAGAAAAGGTAGAAAATATTAAAAGAGGTAAATCACTTGTAAATAAAGATATTTCTAAATTAGGCTTGGATATGACATTAGAAGCTTTGGTTGAGAATACTAAATATTCTTCTACAGATGATTTGTTGAATGATATAGGTAATGGGTCGATTTCAATTACAGAGTTAGTTAAGAATATTTCGCTTAGAGATACAAACAGGGATCAAATAACCGACAAGGAATTCGTTGATGACATAACTGATTCAATCAATGTATTAGGAGTGGGTGATTTGTTAACTCGTTTGGCAAAATGTTGTACGCCGATAAAAGGAATGGGAATAATTGGATATATAACTCGAAATAGGGGAGTGACTGTTCATGATAAAAAATGTACAAATATTTTAAGCGAGAAAGAAATTGATAGATTTATAAGTGTTTCATGGGGGTTAAATGAAACTTTATATTCTGTTAGAATCTATGTTGAAGCTATTGATCGTGTTGGATTACTTAAGGATATTACTTCATTACTCTCAGATGAAAGAATCAATATTAAAGGAAGTATGACCGAGAATAAAGACGACAATAGTTATATTACTTTGAATATATATGTAAAAAGTATGAGTCAGTTGAATTCGGTTTTTACAAAAATTGAAAATATAAAAAGTGTTTTAAATGTTAAAAGATTGAAATAAAAGGAGAAATATTGTCATCTAATAAATCAACTAGAGTCTCTAATAGGAGATATGCTGAAAAACAGCCTTACAGGACAAAAGTTAAAAATATGATTTCTGAGACCAGGAAAGCTATTTTAGAAGGTAATAAAGAAAAAGCGCAAGAATTTGGAAAGAAAGCAGTTTCTGCATTAGATAAAGCAATGCAAAAAAATGCATTGCATTCTAATAATACTGCCAGGAAAAAATCAAGATTGCTAAGGCAAATAAATCATTTATTGAAGAGTGAATAAGTTAATTACATTGTAATATTAGAACATATGTGCTAATATTACTTCTATGTCAGACTTAAATGAGAAACAAAGTAAAATAATTTCTTTTATTCAGGATTATTATAATGAATTTGGTATTTCACCTACTGTTAGGGAAATACAGAATGGTTGCAATATAACTTCAACATCTGTGGTAGATTACAACCTGAAAGCTCTTAAAAATAAAGGTTATTTAGATAAACGACCAGATATCTCTAGAGCAATTAAATTGAATAATGTAAATGATAATATTATAAAAGTACCTATATTGTCATCAATTGCAGCAGGCGAACCTTTAATAGTTAACCCAGAACAAATTACTGCTACGGAAGATTATGACGATTACGTTGAATTGCCAAATAATTTTTCTAAAGAAAAAAAATTATTTGCTTTAAGAGTTAAGGGTGATTCTATGATAGATGCTTTAATAAGTAATAATGATATTGTAATAATGAAACCCTCGAATGAAGCAAATAATGGAGAAATGGTTGCAGCATGGCTTCCTGCAAACGAAGAAGTGACATTAAAAAGATTTTATTTTAGAAATAATAAAGTAGAATTACATCCTGAAAACCCTAAATATGACCCTATAATATTAGATCCTGAAAATGTATTAATTAGAGGAAAAGTTGTTGGAGTTATTAGGAAAGTATAGATTTCAAAAGTAATATTAAGTATTATATATTTATTAGTACATTAAGGAGTTTTTATGCCTTTTGGTTTAGGCCCAACGGAATTAATAATTATTTTAGGTATTGCTTTATTGTTATTTGGAGCTAAAAGACTACCTGAAATTGGTAGTTCATTGGGTAATGCTATAAAAGAATTTAGAAAAACTCAAAGTGATGAATCAACCTCAGAGAAAAAATCCATATCTTCTTCTGATAAAAAAGAATAACTATATATTATTTTTCTTTAGTTCCTCTATTTATAATCCAGACTAATACAAATCCTACTTCATATAAAAGAATAATGGGTATGGCAACAAGAGTTTGATTAATAGGATCAAATGTAGGAGTGATTATTGCTCCTAATACGAATGAAACAACCCAAAAATACCTTCTGAATCTTTTGATTTTAATTGAATTAATTATTTTTAATTTTCCTAATATAAACATAATTAATGGCGTTTGAAATATTAATCCCATCCATCCAAGTAAAGAAATAAGTATGCTTATATAATTTCCTATTCTTATATAAGGTGTTGCAACATCTGACCCAAATGTAATTAGAAATTTTATTGCTGGTGGAAATAATACATACAATCCAAATATTAAACCCAAACTAAATGTGACATATATTATTGGAATACTTAAATATAAAAATATTTTCTCATTTTTTTTCAGCCCGGGGCTAAGAAATAATATAATTTGTAAAAATACTATTGGAGATGAAATTAATATACCTATATATATAGATACTTTTATTGCTACAGAAATATATTCTGTAAGTTCTGTATAAATTGGTTTTGTAGTTTCAAAATAAGTTAAGCCATTAGGTGGATTAATTAAAAATTCCAAAATATCTTTATGAAAGATAAATGTTATTATTCCTGAGATTAGTATTGTTATAACACTAATTATCAATCTTTTTCTTAGTTCTAAAACATGATTTGAAAATGTATTTTTTGTGTTAGTTTTGTTCATCTCTATTTTCTTCTTCTTTATAATTTGTATCTATTGAATTTTGTAATTCATGTATCCATCTTCTGGATGATTTAAGAAGTTTTCCTATAGATTTTGAAAATTGAACAAGCTTAGTTGGCCCTAATATTATTAAGGCTACAAGTAGTACCCAGATCAATTCCATGCTGCCTATATTGAATAGATTCATTTGTTTTATTTTAAAGTTATATTATTTTTTGTTAACCTTCAATAATGTAATGCTCTCAACGTGATGAGTATTAGGAAATAAATCAAAAGGAGTTATCGATTGAATTTTATACATTTTTTCATTAAGAATTTTCAAATCCCTTCCCAATGTTTTAGGTTCACATGATATGTAAATTATATTATCTGCTGGATGAGATATTAAATTATTTAATAATTTCTCATCACATCCTTTTCTTGAAGGATCTAATATCACAACATCAATTTTAGATTTTATTTCTTTAATTATATCTTCAGAATTACCTGTTAAAATTTTATAATTCGATATATTTTTGATATTGTTTTTTGCATCAATCACTGCTGAACTAGATTGTTCTATCCCTATAACTTTTTCAAAATATTTGCTTAGTAAAATCCCAAATGTTCCTACTCCGGAATAAGCATCAACTAACAGACCTTTTCTATTGTCTTTTATCAAAGATAATATTGTGTTTTTCATATTTTCTATTTGATTACTGTTAACCTGAAAAAATGAAGATGAGCTTATTTGAAATTTGTATCCTGAAATTTGTTCAGCATAGTATTTTTGTCCAGTTTCAATTTTGATATCTGAATTTTTAAATTTTGGTTGAATTAGAAATGAGTTTGTATTTTCTGAGGCTCTTATGGATAACTGAGATGTCTCTCCGACTAAATTTTCCAAATTATTTATATACTTATTTATTTTATTATTCATAATTAAGCAATGATTAATAGCAGCAAATTTTTTTGTAACTTTATTTGTAAAACCAATTTGTCCATTTCTTCTAATTGAGAATCTGGCATGATTTCTGTAATTAAATTGTTTTTCAGAATGAATTATTTTTTTTATATTGATTTTAGAAGTTATTTTACTATTAATTTCTTTATAGATAATTTGTTCTTTTAGTTTTAACTGATATTCGTATTTAATATGTTGCCAATTACAACCTGTACAAAACCCATAAAATTGACAAGGTGGTTTTAATCTGTTTGGTGATGATATTAATATTTTTTTTACAATTCCATATATTCTTGATTTTTTCCTTTTAGTTTTTTTTTGTATATCAATTTCAGCTAAAACAGTTTCACCTGGAATTCCTCCAAAGATATTTATTTGTTCACAATTGTAATAACCAGTAGTATCACCTTCAGATCCAATACCCTCTAATTTTAATTTAATTAATTTTTTTTTGTAATTTTTTTCCATTTCTTAATTACAGATTTGATGTTATATAGTATATAATTTAATTAATAATTTTATGGAAACTATTATATGACAACTTCTAGAAGACTACCCTCATGGTTAAAGGCAAAAATGCCCGGTAGTAAAAATTATATTGAAGTTAAAAATCTAATTAATAAAAATTCTTTGAATACAGTTTGCGCGGATGCAAAGTGCCCTAATATAGGTGAATGTTGGGATAATAGAACAGCTACTTTTATGATATTAGGAGATATTTGCACTAGAGCTTGTAGATATTGTGCAGTTAAATCCGGCAAACCTATAGGACTCGATATTAAGGAACCGCTCAGAGTTTCTGATGCTGTGAAAAAATTAGGTTTAAAATATGCTGTTTTGACTTCAGTTGATAGAGATGATTTACCAGATGGAGGAGCATTTATTTTTAAACAATGTAT
>VFGQ01000101.1 GCA_009391605.1 SAR202 cluster bacterium | reverse complement strand
TTTCACCGGCAAAATTAGATATAAATAAATCTATCAACCCATCATTATTGTAATCACCCCAATCAGATGATTTACAATATCTATCATTTGATATTGATGCCTGTATAGAAACATCTAAAAATTTATTATTATTATTATTAAACAATTGACTAGGATAAATAATATTTTCATTTTCACCTTTATATGACTCATTACATATAAATAAATCTAAATCGCCATCATTATCATAATCTCCCCAAGAAGCTGACTGGGTAGGATAAGCAAAATCTGACAAATTTACGTCTTGAGTTACATCTGTAAACGTCATATCTCCATTGTTTTTTAATAAACTATTAATCATTTCCCCTTCTTCCATTAACCATCCACCTCTTAAAACATAAATATCTAGAAAACCATCATTGTTATAATCAGTAGAAATAATATTTAATCCACCTAACTGAGTAGATAAATTCGAATTTTCAGTAATATCTTTGAATCCATTAATCCCTTTATTCAAATAAAATTTCATTGAAGAACAAGGGTCCCACGTTGAAGTAATTAAATCTGGATAACCATCATTATTAAAATCGTCAAAAATAACTCCTCCTGCCAAATCCACATTATAAATACCGCTATCTATAGATACATCTATAAATCCTGTATGTATAGATGATAAATTTTGTCCTGGAACTTCAATCAGCAAATCTTTATTGATACTTTCTGGATATTCTCCGATTGACATATAAACAATATTTAATAACCATTTTGCCTTTAAATTCTCTGAATCAATCATTAACCATTCATTTATTACTTCAATTGCCTTATAAGAATAATCCGTATAATCTTGTTTATAATTATTGTCTGTAGGCAATTGACATACAATTGACCCGCCAGGAATCACACAATTCTTAACCTCAGCTGCTTTAATATATATCAAGGCGGCTGTATTATAAGTCATAACTTTTGATGTATCAGGTAAATTTTGAAAATTTTCACTACTTAAAACTTCTTCAATAATATTTATCGCCTCATCAAAACCACCTAGACTCATTTCAGCTTTAGCTAAACCTAATTTAGCAAACCAAATATTATACTCATCTTTAGCATTATTTAACTTGCCCTGCCATAATAGTTTCTGATTAGTTCCTATATATTTATTTGAACTATTTTTTAATTTCGTACAATAAGTACTAATATCTTTAATGACAGAATTACCATTATTGAAACTAAGAAAATCTAATTTTGGATTAATAAAAAATCCAATCAAAATTATAATAAATATAATTAATAAAACAATTAGATTTACAAAAATTATTTTATATTTTTTATACACAAGAATTTATTCTCTTTTAATCTATTAAAGTTTTAAAATTTAATAAATTTAATTATGATATGGTCATACATTCAAAAACTATCTCAATAACATAGTAATTAATGAAATTTATAGATTTTAATAATAATACACATACAAAAAGAATAGTAGGAATAATACTTGTTTTACTTTCTACTCCCTTATTTTTCTATTTAAATAGGGTTCAAAAACTCGGGACAATAAAAGAAGAACTGTTTGCTTCAGCATCAAGAAAAGGTGAATGTTTTCAAGGATTTTGTCTAGGAGGCGACCCTGAGGCCACTTTAATCTCAAGATGGTTAACATTTTCTTTTGAATATATGGAATTAGTCCTTTTAGGAATGATTTTTGCTTTCGCCATATCTGGAATTGTAGAAGCTTTTATTTTCCCTAGAAAAAATCAAACAATGTTATTTTCTCCAGGACTAAAAGGTATATTCAGAGGATATATACTCGGACCAGCTCTAAATCTTTGTTCTGCTTGTATAGTACCGGTGGTAAATTCTTTAAAAAATAAAGGGTCCTCACTTGAATCAGTTATAGCATTAACACAAGGTTCATCGACTCTAAACTTCCTATCGATAATTATGATTTTTACTATTTTTACACCTGACTTAGGATGGAACAGGATTATAACAGGAGCAATTAGTGTATTTTTGTTTGGCCCTATAATTGCACGCTTAACTTTTGGATGGAAATTAAAAAATGAAAAAACAGAACAAATTAAATCAATAAATATAGAAGATAATATAAGTTTCAAAAATTCAATGAAAGAAGGTTTGTTTGATTTTGGGAAAATTACTTTTTCTAATGTAATTAAATTAGGTCCAATAATGATTATTGCCGGATTTGCAGCAGGTTTAGTAATACAATTCTTGTCTCCTGGAATTATAGATAATTATTTAGGCAATAATTTAAAAGGCATAATAATCGCAAGTACTATTGGAGTTTTAATTAATGTGCCACTCTTATTTGAAATACCATTGGTTGTTGCATTGTTATTACTTGGCATGGGAGTTGCACCTGCCGCCACCTTGCTTTTCACTGCAGCATCAGGAGGACCAATTACCTATTGGGGATTAGCAAAAGTATTACCTAAAATTTCTGTTACTTATTATGCATTAATGATATGGATTCTTGGGATCTCAACTGGTTTGATCTCTCTTCTTATTATCAATATAAATAATTCTGGAATCTCTGGAGGAATAAAACTTACAGATAACCAACCAATAATAAGAGAATCAAAAGAAACAATTAATTCTATTCAAACTACAAAAACTGAATTAAAAGAACCTGAAATAATAACAAATATTCTTAAAGAACATACAATAACTCAAAAACTCTTAACTAAAGAAAATGACAATTCTAATTTTGATATCAAGTATTTTAAACAATTAGATAATGAAACTTTGAAAGGACCAATGGAAGTATGGAATTACAGACCAGGAGTAGTAATCTTCGATTTTGATCGTGATAATGATATGGATTTTTTCATTACTAATGGTACTGAATATTCTAACATTCTGTATTTAAATAATTCTGATGGCACTTTTACTAATATTGCCAATGAAGCAGGTTTGGGTGATAAAAAATTAAATGGCAGTGGTGCAGTAGCTTGCGATATCAATAATGATGGTTTTCAAGATCTTTACATTGGAGCCAGAGGATTTAATGGCGACGGGTTAGATTTTAGATCTCAAATTAATAATAACAATACAGAATTCATAGGCATTGAAGATAGGCTTTTTTTAAATATGAAAAATGGTCAATTTAAAGATATCACAAGAAAAGCTTTTAAAGAAAAATTAAATTATAGATCAGCAAGTAGTATTGCTTGTGCTGATATAAATAATGATGGTTATTTAGATCTTTATGTAACTAATTTAATCGATGAAGATTTTTTCATGTCTAGTTTATTCTGGCCTTCACATCCAGGGCATTACAATCTTCTTTATAAGAACAATGGTGATTTAACATTTGATGAAATTGCAAAAGAAGCCGGAATAAATGGACCCCAGGTTATAATGCTTAACCCTGAGGGTAAGGAAATAATTTTTAAAGACAAATCTAATAAGGAATATATGGGCTATAACCCTGATGTAAAAGATAAAAACTTAAATAGAGTCGGAGATCCAACCGGACCAACGCACGGAGCTGTTTTTTTTGATCATGATGAAGATGGTGATCAGGATTTATGGGTTGCAAGCGACGGTGATCAGCTACATATTTACAGAAACGATTCAGCTAATGGCAAAATATTATTTACACACATATCAAAAGATATGGGATTAGATATTATTGGAAATTGGATGGGATTTGCAATAAGCGACTTTAACAATGATGGTAAACAAGACGTTTTTATTACAAATGCAGGACCTCATTCAAGAATAATCACTGAGGGGATGCCAAGTCCAAAGCCTAAGCCTGGCGGAGATTGTAAATATCATGAAAAGCACAATTTAGGAACATGCATACATTCATTTTTGATAAATAAAGGAATAGTTGAAACAGATAATAACAATATAATACCAATATTTGAGGAATTTTCTGAAAAAACAAATGTGATTCCATCTCCTTTTATGCCTGCTGAAGCGACAATAAAAACTAATATAAAACCAGGAATAAATATACCACTTGGGATAGGTGCTTATGATTTTGGTTACGGTGTAACAGCATTTGATTTCAATAATGATACGATTAAAGATATATACTGGATAGGTTCAGAAGTAGGTAGAGGAGAAGGCCCTGGCGGCAATGTCTATCCATCAGCCGGAAGAATGCTTCAAGGTAAACCGGATTTTTCATATGAGGATATAACTATACGTTCAAGATTACTGGATATTCAGGGTATTAATTATAATAATTATTTTAACAACCTCGAAGAAAATATATATCCGGATAATAAATACAATTTAAAATACAAAGTTCATACAAAATATCATGAAAATGGGAAAGGATTAGCTCATGGAGATTTGAATGGCGATGGATATGTTGATTTAATTGCAACAAATAGTAGCGGACCTGTATGGTCAGGAACTTTAGATGATGCCGGGGGGCCATTTTATGTATGGATTAATGGTGGAGGTGAAAACAATTGGATAAACTTAAAATTAACAGGAAGGATGGGTATAGACAATACAGGAAGTAATTCAGATGGAATAGGAGCAAAAGTATATTTAATATATAAAGATAAAAATAATCAAAAATCAATACAAATGCAGGAAGTAATAGCCGGATCTAGTTACCTTTCAATGGATTCAACCAATTTAGAATTTGGATTAAGTGATATTGAAATTATTGATGAAATTAGGATAATATGGCCTAGCGGTATAATACAAAAATTATATTCAATAAACGTTAATCAACATTTAGATATAATTGAAATAAAAAAATAAAACTTGGGGAAGTGGCGGAATTGGTAGACGCGCTTGACTTAGGATCAAGTGTTCATAGAACGTGAGAGTTCGAGTCTCTCCTTCCCCATTATCAATTAATAATCTTTTCTACAGTTTCTGCTATTTTGCCAGGGTGTGGAATAATATGACAACCGGCATCTTTTAAAGAATTTATCTTTGATTCTGCCTTACCATATTCACCGCTAATTACTGCCCCTGCATGCCCCATTCTTTTACCTTTTGGAGCACTTGCTCCCACAATAAGAGCTGCTATAGGTTTAGTATTATTTACCGATTTTAAAAATTCTGCTGCTTCTTGTTCTTTTATCCCACCTATTTCACCAATAAAAACTATACTTTGGGTCAAATCATCAGATATAAAATAATCTAAAACATCAATAAATGAAGTGCCAACTATAGGATCACCACCGATACCTATGCATAAAGATTGGCCAATGCCTCTTTTTGAGAGTTGATCTACAGCTTCATATGTAAGTGTTCCACTTCTGGAAACCACACCAACATTTCCGGGCATGAAAATATCCCCAGGCATAATTCCAATTTTACATTCTTCTTTTGGATTAATTACTCCTGGACAATTTGGCCCAATTAAAGTTACTCCTTGATCTTTTGCAACTTTATGAATTTTAATCATCTCATTTACAGGTACACCTTCGGTAATACAAATAACTGTTTCTATTCCCGCATCAATGGATTCTAGAATAGCATCTGGGGCGAATGGAGCAGGTACAAATATCAAAGATGTATCAGCATCAGTTGTATCTTTTGCTTCAATAACAGAATTAAAAACTGGTATAGAATTATTAAATAATTGCCCACCTTTACCCGGAGTTACACCTCCAACTATTTGAGTTCCATATTCTTGACATTTCAAAGCATGAAATCCACCTTCTTTTCCAGTTATTCCTTGGACAATAACTTTAGTATTTCTATCAATTTTAAGTGTCAATTCAAACTACCTCTTAGTAAGTAATATTTTTGAAATTTCATTTAAATTATCAGCAAAAGAAATATTATATTTACTTGCACTTAGAATTTCTTTGCCTTCATCACTATTAGTACCTAACATTCTAATGATAAGTTCGGGAGCTTTTTTATTATATTTGTCCAAAGCAACTAAGAAACCTTTAGCAGCAACATCACATCTTAAAATTCCTCCAAATAAATTTATTAATACTACTTCTACATTTTGATCAGACAAGACAGCCGACATTGCTTCTGAAACCTTATGTTCATCAGCCCCACCACCAATATCCAAAAAATTTGCAGACTTTAAGCCTGATACATTAATTACATCCATAGTAGCCATAGCTAATCCTGCTCCATTCACTATACATCCTACAGTTCCTTGTAATTGTATATATTTTATTCCCAATTTAGCAGTTTCAATCTCAACAAGATTTTCCTGAGATAAATCCCTTAATTGTTTTATTGAGTCTTGTCTAAATAAAGCATCTTCATCAAATGTAATTTTTGCATCAAGGGCAACTATATCTCCTTCATCATTTTGAATTAAAGGGTTAATTTCAATTAAAGAACAATCTTTACTCAAATATAATTTGTACAAATTTCTTATAATTTTTCTCAACTGAGCATAATCACTCTGAGTATATCCTAGAAAACTGTTAATTTTTCTTATTTGATAATCTGTTGGGCCTGTAATAATATTTATTGGTAAAGTTAAAATACTTTCTGGAGATTGAATTGCAACTTCTTCTATATCCATACCTCCTTCTGGGCTGGCGATAATATTCACAGACTGATTACTACCATCTACCAATAATGCTATGTAACTTTCAGATTTTATTAAACTAACTTTTTCTATCAAAATTTTATTAACAGTAAAGAATTCATTTTCAGTTTGCACTGTCTGAAACCCATGCCCAAAAAATTTGTCGGCAAATTCTATCACTTCTTGTCTAGACTTAACTAATTGAACTCCACCTGCTTTTCCTCTACCCCCAGCATGAACTTGAACTTTTAATACAACTTCATCATCAAATGTTTTATAAATTTTTAAAATTTCATCTATATTTTCACAAACATACCCTTCAGATGTTTTAATATCATGATCCTTAAATAATTCTTTTGCCTGATATTCATGAATTTTCAAATATATATCTCTTTTGATAATTCGGAGAGAGTGGGATTCGAACCCACGATAATCGTAAAATTATACTGGTTTTCAAGACCAGCGCCTTAAACCACTCGGCCATCTCTCCAAGTTTACTCTTTAAAGTTTAAACAAATATTATATCAATTGTTATCTTAAATCCAAATTAATTGCTATATTAATCTATTTACAATCTTTCTTATTTATATTTTGTTAAAATTAATAATATATAAATATACAATGCGGGAAATCCATTGGAAATTAGCGACATAGTCATACGTGGGGCAAAAGAACATAATTTAAAAAATATTGATATAAATATTCCAAGAGGTAAATTTATTGTAATAACAGGTTTATCTGGATCTGGAAAAAGTTCATTAGCTTTTGACACAATTTACGCAGAAGGAAGAAGAAGATATGTGGAATCTTTGTCAGCTTATGCAAGACAATTTTTAGGTAATTTAGAAAAACCAAATGTGGATTATATAGAAGGATTATCGCCTGCAATATCTATAGATCAAAGAGGTATTTCAAAAAATCCAAGATCAACAGTAGGAACT
>VFGQ01000017.1 GCA_009391605.1 SAR202 cluster bacterium | reverse complement strand
CCATAAGAGATATTGTGCTAATAACAACAAGCATCATTACAGAAATAGGGTCCAATAGCACACCAATATCAATATGAAGCGAATCGGTAAATCGCAACCATTCCATATTAAAACCAACAATTTTTTGAAAAGCACCATCTAAGCCTTTTCCTACTTTAAAGAAATAATGATAAGCAGTAAAATAAGAAAGATAGGTTGCAACAGCCATTCCGGCAACTCCTAAATATCCTGTAAAACTTTCTTTTATCTTAGATCCAAATAGGCCGTTTATTACAAAAACCAAAAATGGAATAAGGGCAATATATATAGTGTAAGAGAAGTCCATTATTAATATTTCATCTGGTCAATATTTTCCACATCAATATTTTGAATGTTTCTATATATATTAATAATTATCGCAATTGCAACAGCTGCCTCAGCAGCTGCAATACCAATTATAAACATGCTAAAAAAGTGTCCTTGCATATTTTCAGGATATAAATATTTATTAAAAGCAACAAAATTAATATTCACTGCATTTAAAATAAGCTCAATAGACATGAGCATGGTGATTAAATTTTTACGCGTCAGAAAACCATAAGCTCCAATAAAAAACATGATGGTACTCATAGTCAAAATATAATATATGCTTATTCCTTCTATCATGCTTCTTCTTTTTTAGCAATGACAATTGCTCCAATCATAGCCGCTAATAATAGCACAGAAATTACCTCAAATGGTAAAATATATCCATTGTCAGAATAAGAAAGCAATGCCCTTCCAATTCCATGAATAGAACTATCAGTCGCTTGATTATTGGATGCTACAAATTGGAAATTATTTAAAGTACTTAATACTAAAAATATTCCAAGTCCTGAACTTATGATCCCCAAAGCAATTTTTTTGACATTGATCTTATCTAAATTAGTATTGATTTGATGAGTAAGTAAAATGGAGAAAATAATCAGTACTACAATGCCCCCAGCATAAACCGTTAGCTGCACAGCTGCCAAGAAATTATAGTTAAACATAAAATAAATTCCAGCTGTAGCACCAAGAACAAAAAGTAAATAAACGGCTGCTCTTAATATTTTTTTAGTGGTAACAGTAAGAACCGAAAAAACTAAAATAACAATTGATAATATGTAAAATATAATTGTTTCCATTAATCTTCCACTCCTGGAGCTAATTTAGATCCCGGTCTGTTTAATACTGATGTCAACAAACTTCTATCAAATACGGCATGTTCGAAATTTCTTCCCATTTTTATGGCATCTGTTGGGCAGGATTCAATGCATAAATTACACATTGTACACATGGATAAATGATAGATAAATTTATCTATTTCTTTCTTTTTCTTTCCAGTTTCCGGATTTAAAACCCTTTCGCTAATAATCTCTATTGATCCATTAGGGCAGGCAACTTCACATGCCGTACATCCTGTGCATCTATGCTCGTTATTTTTATCATGTAACAAAATAACTTCTCCTCTAAACCTATCAAACATTTTAAGAGTATCCTTATTCTCTGGATATTGCTGGGTTATAATTTCTTTTGGGTGAGAAATATAATAGCCGGTTACCCTCATACCCTTTAATAAGGATTTAAGCCCAACCAAAACTTCTTTTATATATTGTATTATACTTTTTATCATCTTAAAAATACCAACCATTTAATACAAAAAATGCCATTACAAGAATATTAATTAAATTTATAGGCAGCAGATATTTCCACTCCAAAGTCAATAATTGATCAATTCTCAATCTTGGGAAAGTCCATTTGAACCACATCATTAAAAAGATAATAAATGCAGTTTTACCAAAAAACCAAAAAATAGGAGGGATAAAATCCATAATAGAATTAAAACTTTCTAATGCTCCAAAATGAAGTGGCATCCAACCTCCTAAAAAGACAGTTGCTCCAATAGCAGCAACTATAAACATATTCATAAATTCTGCTAAAAAGAAAAAAGCAAATTTCAATCCTGAATATTCTGTATGGAAACCTGCTGTAAGTTCCGATTCTGCTTCTGCCAAATCAAATGGACCTCTATTGGTTTCAGCAGTACTTGCAATAAGGAAAATAATAAAAGCAATAAAGGCAGGAATATGCCCTCTAAAAAGCCACCAGCCGTCTCTCTGACTTTCAATAATTTCAGAAAATTGCAAGCTTCCTGTCAGCACAATAATAGTAAGCAGGGAAAGACCAACAGAGAGTTCATAGCTGATAATCTGAGCACCACTCCGCATTGCTCCAATCAAGGAATATTTGTTATTTGAAGCCCATCCAGCCAATAAAACCCCTACCACTCCAATAGATGAAATAGCAGTAATATAAAATATACCTATATCAATATCAAAGGCATGCAGGCCATTAGCAAATGGAATGGCTGCAATTGCCATAAATGAAGCAATGATAATAATAAAAGGAGCTAAGTTGAATAGAAATTTATCTGCATTTTTTGTAATTAGAGGTTCTTTTAGTAAGAGTTTTATTACATCTGCAAGGGTTTGAGCTGTTCCCCAAAAACCAACACGCATTGGCCCTAATCTTTGCTGGAAAAAAGCACAAATTTTTCTTTCTACATAAACCAAAATTAATCCTAATACCGCAAATAATGTTAGAAAAACAATTCCAACAATTACCATCTCAGTTATCATAACTGCCGATTCACTCATCATTGAACTTAATGATTCATGAATGGAGTTAGTCAGCACAGAAAAGTCGTAAATATCAAATTTCATTATCTATCAATATCTGGAATTACTAAATCTATAGTTGACATTATGGCTACCAAATCAGCAATTTTACCACCCTTTGCCATGGTATTTAATGCATTTAAAGTAGAGAATCCTGGAGAGCGGAATTTTAATCGGTATGGACTTTTTTTACCATCACTAATAATGTATACTCCAAATTCTCCTCTTGCTGTTTCTACTGTTTGGTAAAATTCGCCTTTTGGTAATTTAATTACTGCCCTTGTTGTTTCTCTTGCACTTCCTTCAGGAATGCTGTCAATTAATTGCTCTATGATGGACATGGATTCCCACATTTCATCAATACGAGCTTTATATCTTGCAAAACAATCGCCTTCTGAATATAAAATTTCTTTAAAGTCAACTCTGTCGTAAGCGCTATAAGGATACTGTTTTCTAATATCGCATGAAAAACCAGACGCTCTTCCTGTTGGGCCTGTAACGCCATAAGAGACAGCATCTTCTTTACTTAAGATTCCAACGCCTTCTGTCCTTGCTCTAAAAATTACATTATTAGAAAGTAAATCATCATATTCCGGTAATTTTTTTCTGAAATGTGTAATAAATTCTTTCACCTTAGCTTGAAAATTATCAGGAATATCAAACATCACTCCTCCAGGCACATTATAGTTCATAGTCAATCGTGCACCACAGGTTTCTTCAAAAATATCGGTAATCATTTCTCGATCACGGAAACCATATA
>VFGQ01000067.1 GCA_009391605.1 SAR202 cluster bacterium | reverse complement strand
TCATATTTGTTTGTTTCTGACCAAACTTTTTCCATTTCTGGAAGTGTATATCTGGGAATCATATTATTTTTGCTTTAATTTATTTTTGTATTTTGTAATGTTTTCATTAATTTTAGGATCCGATAGAGCTAAAATAGATGCAGCGTATATGGCAGAATTTCTTGCACCCCAACTATCTAAAGCGACACACCCCACGGGTATTCCAGGGGGCATTTGAACTATGGACATAAGAGCATCTATCCCTTTTAATGAACTTGATCCGATAGGGACTCCTATTACGGGTAAATTAGTCATAGCAGCTACTACTCCGGGTAGGGCGGCTGCTCCTCCGGCTGCTGTAATAAATACTTTTATATTTTTTTTTGATGCCTTTGATACATATTCTCTTAGTTTATCAAGATCTCTATGAGCGGATATAACATTGAAATCGTAGGGTATTTCTAATTCATCTAATATTTCCTTAGTTTTTCCCATAATACTGGAATCTGATTTGCTTCCGATAATTATTGATACTTTACTCATTTTTTCTCCTCATAATTTAATGCTATATCTGTTCGCATAAATTTATTTTTATATTTTACAGTATTTGTTATCTGATATGCTATTTTTCTGGCTTCATTTATATTTTCCCCAACTCCAACAGCCGTTAATACTCTGCCACCAGATGTTATTAATTGTTCATTTTCAAATTTTGTACCTGCGTGATATAGATACGAATTATCAATTTTATTAAAATTTTCGTCTATATCAATTTTTTTACCTGTTTCATATTTACCTGGATATCCGTCTGAGACTAATACAACTCCAACTGCAATAATTTTTTGTTTAGGTATGTTTATTATAGGTTTTGATTTTATGCATGACTGAATTAATGTTAACAAGTCATAATCAAGTGTAGGTAAAACGACTTGAGTTTCCGGGTCTCCCAGTCGGCAATTGTATTCAATAACAAATATTCCTTTATGAGTCTCAATGAGCCCACAATACAAAACTCCTTTAAAAGTGTGTTGTTTTTCGTTAAGCCCTTTTAGAGTTGGGTCAATTATTTTTTTTACTATATATTCTTCATTTGATTTGTTAAATTGTGGTGCGGGAGCAAAACTACCCATTCCCCCTGTGTTGGGTCCTTCATCGTTATCAAATGCTTTTTTATAATCACAGGCAGATAACATGTGGAGGATTTTATTCCCATCAGTAAATACAAATACACTAAATTCTTTACCTTTTAAAAATTCTTCAATTATTATTTTTTCACCTGACTGCCCAAATATTTTTTTGTTCATTATATTTTCAACAGCGATTTCAGCTTCTTTAAAATTATTTACTATCAATACTCCTTTTCCTCCGGCAAGGCCATCTGCTTTTATTACGATTGGAAATTTTGAAGTTTTTAAATATTTAATTGCATTTTTTGAATCGTTGAAAACATTGAAATCAGCAGTAGGTATTTTATATTTTTTCATTAAATTTTTTGCAAATATTTTACTACTTTCTATTTTAGAAGCTTTTTTATTTGGACCGAAAATATTTAAATTATTTTTTTCAAACAAATCAACAATGCCCATACTCAAAGGGATTTCAGGACCAACAATTGTGAGGTCTATATTATTATTTATTGCAAAATTTAATAATGATTCTATATCATTAGATTTAACGTTTATATTGGTAGCATATTTGCTAGTACCACCATTACCAGGCGCTATATATAATTCAGTAATAGAAGGGGAGTCAGATATTTTTTTCACTATTGCACTTTCCCTTCCACCGTCTCCAACTACAAGTATTTTCATAATTATATTAAATATTCGAGAATACCCGCGGCAGGATTCGAACCTGCGGCCAATGGGTTAGAAACCCATTGCTCTGTCCCCTGAGCTACGCGGGCATAAAATAATTTATATTATATTCTCTTATTATGGAGATTTAAATATTTGTTTATTATTTTATGCAGCTTTAATAGGATATTTTTATTTGTTTCCCAATCAAAACCATCTACTGATAACTCAGATTTGAAATTTGCACCATCCACTGCGCCTAAATTTAATTGTTCTTGCATAATATCTGTTGCTTCTTTAGATGTTTCTAGTAAATTTTTATCTGCTAGTAAAGATAATGCTGAAACTAAACCCCATCCTCCCCAGTTGGAAACAGTTGTAATTATAAGATGTTTAGTTTTTGAAATGGTTGGTTCATCGATATATTTATCTGAACATGATAAATGCTCATATAAATTTCCCATTCCAATTTCATTTCCTCCGTCTCCTATCCCTATTGTATTGTTATGCAAATCAAATAATACATCTATATAAGCGTTGTAATTACTTATATCTTGTCTTGATATATTGAGATATCTATCATTTTCAGTAATCCCACATCTTTCTATCGAGATTAAAGCTGAGGGTTTGTAATCTTTTATTATTTTTTTTGCAAATTCTACACTTTCCTCTTTGGTGGTATTAGGAAAAATAATAGTTTTTTGATCTTTACCAATAAAATCTTTTGTATGACTTTCTATCAAGTATATAACTTCACCTCCAAGTTCTGTTATAGCGTTACCGATAGAAAATGCACCTGGAGGACCATCAGTTTCGATAGTTTTTGGAATTATTTCAAAAAATCCTGTTGAAATAATGATTTTCCCTTTATTAATATTTTCTAGTATCATTTCTGCAGATTCTTTAATATAAAGATTGTTCATTATGCTAGAAAGTAATGAAAGCTCTCTATAATCATGCTCTAAAATGATATTTTGTATTTCAATAAAAGCTTCTTTATCTATGTTTTTCATATTATCTCCATTTCATTAGTTTTCAGATCAGTAATATACATATTTCCAGGATGATGAGTTATCATATCTATATTTTTTTGTTGGGCTATTAACTGAGGGG
Source organism: SAR202 cluster bacterium (assembly GCA_009391605.1). The sequence goes on along the minus strand of VFGQ01000067.1, from coordinate 6,855 downwards.
TAATCCCGCAACCCCAAAATACAGGAATTTCATCAGGCTTTAATTTAATAGTGTCACCATAATCAGGTTTTTCAATATCTTTTATTCCAATAAGCTTTGGATCCCCTATATGTATGGGTTTTCCATGCACTGAAGGCAATTTGGAAGAAATTGTAATTGCTTTTGTAATATAATTTTTATGTATTGGCCACATTGAAACTACCATAGGTCCATTAAATATACCAAAAGAGTTAGTAGGGATATTTGAGATAAATGTTGGGTCAATTTTATTTTCATTTAAATGTTGAATATAAATTCCGGAGTCTTCAAATTGTTTTTGCATACTAAATAAGCATCCTATTAAGAATGTAACTTTAGTTTTGGTCCAATAATTTTCAATATTCTCTACAATTTCAGATTTGCCTTTATGGAATATTAAATATTTACCCAAATCATATCTAATATCAGAATTAGTAGCTGTTTTGACAGGTATAGGGTTTCCAGGCTCTAAAACCTCTAGAATAGGGCAGGGGGACGGATTTAGCATAGAATAGCTTAAAAAGTCGAATGCAAAATTTTTATCAATAATAACTAAATTAGCTTGAATATATCCATAAGCATAAGATGATGTAGGTCCAAGTACTTTTAGTTCCGAAATTTTTTTACGAATATTTTCAGGAATATCGTATTTTAAATTTTTTTGCATATTAAATTATAGCACTGAAATGCATTTTTATAAAGGGATTTTGAAATAATTTGAAATAATTTGAAACAAATCAAAAAGATTTAAATATAAATAAAAAAAATTAAATAAGTTTAAAATAAGTATAAAAATATATTGACTCATTGTAAGCTAGGTAATAAAATATCTTAACTATGTATAAAAAAAGTAAAAAAATGCTACAAATAGAGGGAAGTATAGGAAAACCCTTAGAAGATGCGCTACCAAACCTAGTGACAGAATTAGGATTGACTGGTGCAGCTAATAAATTAGGTCTAGGTAAAGCTACTTTGAATTATTGGTTGTTAAAATTCGGAATAAGCGTTAGAAGGGTAGCATTAAGACCTGGCGATAGCCTTGAAATAAGTAGTAATTAAATAAAATACAATTGGTCTGTTAACATAATTGATCTGCTGGCCGTTGATCTTCAAATGACAGACCTTTTGTGTTTATCTTAGGTATTTTTTCTCTTCAGTTCCCGTAAAGCTTCCCTTTTTCTATCTCTTTCAATAATTGTTTGCCTTTTATCATATAATGTCTTACCTTTACCTATTCCAATTTCAATTTTGACCAAAGATTTTTTAACATAAACATTTATTGGGACTGCAGTATATCCTTTTGTATCTAATTGTTGCTTTATTTTGCTTATTTGATACTTATGTAATAATAAATTTCTTGATCTTGTAGGATCAAAATTAATACCAGTTGGCATGGGAGAGATATGAGCATTTATTAGAAGTATAGTATTGTTCACTATTCTGACAAAACTATTATTTATATTTAACCTATTAGCTTTAATAGATTTTACTTCACTACCTAGAAGTGAAATTCCACATTCATATTTATCATCTATTGCAAAATTTCGGTATGCATTTCTATTTTTAGCGATAGATTTTGGCATTTTATTTATTATTTAAAATATTATTATTTATATATTCTAAAGTTGCCTCAGTTTGTACACCAGAAGTATCTGAAGGGTCAGAGGATTTAATTTCAATATCTGGGACAACTCCTTTATTATCTATAAGGTTATTATTTGGAGTATACCATTTTGCTATTGTAACTGAAATTCCTCCGCCATTACTTAATGGTCTTAATATACCAACGCTACCTTTACCAAAAGAAGTTTCTCCAACTATCTTAGCTCTTTTATAATCTTTTAATGCACCTGCAAGAACTTCACTTGCGCTAGCGCTGTAGTTATTTATTAATAATACTAAAGGTATATCAATATATTTTGTGCCTGACTTTTTAACTTTCCATATTTGTTCTCGGTCATATCCGTCTATTTCTTTTATTACCACTCCATCATCTAAAAAGAGACTAGTTACATCGATAACGGAACTTAATAAACCTCCGGGATTGTTTCTTAAATCCAACAATATTGCTTCTGCGCCTTCTTTTTTACTCTTTTTGATCATGTTACTAAGATCTTCTGCAGTTTCTGGATAAAAATTGGTAACTCTTATATGTGCAATTTTAGATTTAGGTTTAGATCTAAGTAAAACACTTTCAAGTTTTATTGAACTTCTTACGATAGTTATTAATTCTGTATCCTTTGATAATAAATGTTTTACTAATAATTTAACAGACGTTCCTTCTGGACCACGTATTATATTTATAGCTTCCATTAAGCTATATCCATCAATGGATTCATCATCAACCTCAAGGATGATATCTCCAGGGCGTATTCCTGCTTTTTTTGCAGGACTACCTTCAAATGGTGATACTATTACAACATTTCCGTTTGCATTCATTTCTACGCTTGCTCCAATTCCCTGATATTTTCCTTGCATATCTGTGTTTTCTATATTGAAAAATTCAGGACTTATATAATTAGAATGTTGATCACCTAAAGATTTCATCATTGCTTCAATAACTAATTCAGTCATTTCATCTTCATTAAGATCTGATCTGTTCACATAATCTCTTACTAAGTAAGCCCATGTTTCCCAGATAGGTGTTAAGTTTTTAGAATATTCAGAAGGGGCATCTAGTGGTGTTGTAGGTACTTTAATCTCATAATTTTGAAGAATATTGAGATCTTCACTTTGTTCTGTATTTTCTGAACTGGAGCATGCTGAAATAATAATACAAATTATAAATAATAATATTGGTTTTGAAATCTTTGGTAAATTCATGTTAATGATATTTATTTTAAATAATTAAATTTCATTTTATCATTCTTTAATTTAATTATCTAAATTTATTATTATAACAAGGAAATTTTAATATGTTATTGACGAAATAATTTGTATATTTAAAAAAAAATTTATTTCAAATTAAAATTTTTACTACTTAGTTTGAAATAAATTCCTATATTTATTATACTTTATTTATTCATTTGAAAAAAATTTGAAAAAAATATGAATAATGATTTGAAAAAAAGAAAACGTATATTTAGAGGTTATCCAAAAGATACATTAAAAATTACAATTGCTGATGCAAAGGTTATTAATGAAGAAAATGCTGGTCTTTCTATAAAAAAACGATCATTGGGTAAATTATGGGGTGTTTCCATTCGAAGTAGCTATTATACCGAAAAGGTTAATAATATGCGATTATATGGCCTTACTGATGCTAAAAGAGATACTGAAATTATAAATTTAACTGGTCTTTGTAAGGAAATTGTAGATCCTGCCGATCAGGGACAATTATCTAGAGTTTTGAAAGAGGCTGCATTGATTCCTGTTCCATTTAAACAATTTTATGAGTTGTATGATTCAAAAAAATTACCTCCATATGAAAGTATAAAGAGACTTGTATTGGAAAAAATTAAAATTATTACAAAAGATACTATTGATGAATTTTTACAAATTGTAATTTCAAATGGTTTGTTTTCAAATTTAATATCTGAAGATGGTGATGATATGTTTGTTAGTCAATTAGATAATAATTTTTCATTATCTGGGAAAGTAGATAATATAGATCTATCTTTTAGTGAAGGAATAAACAATGATGTTGAAGATACTGATTTGCCTATGAATAAAATATCCAGATTAGATACAAGGCCCACTTTACTTCCTAAAACAAATCAAATAAATTTAATGTATTTTGAAAATAGTCGTATTTTTGAAATTGTTAAGTCTACATTAAATTTATTGGGAATAGAATTTTCTCAACAAAAAATTATATTTGGTGAAAGTGGTTTTGATTTTGATTTTATTAAATCACAGTCTGAACTATATTCTATATTTATTTTAAATAACAATAATTTAAATAGTGAAAATAATAAATACTGGATGCATATTGGTATGGTATTTGGCCATTTAAATGAAAAGTGTATATTTATTGACTCTAAATCGAATTCTAATATAGAAATTGATGATTTGGATTCAGAAGTATTAAAAATAGATGATGATAATATTAGTGAATCAAAGTTATTGATTATCTTAAGATTACTTGAAAGAAATATTATAGAAGTAAATATTAAATAGAACTTTACATAATATTTATAGTGCGAACATATATGTTAAGATTATACTTAAGCCATTTACCCTATTTGATCAGTTATATAAGATAACTTGATTACTAAATCTTCTATATTTATACTTTTCAATGCTGATATAGCTACGATATTTGAATTTTGATTGGTATCTAATTCATTTATATTCTTTTTATAATCCTTCAATTTATCTATTTTATTTAAAACAATAAGTGTTGGTTTATCATCGTATCCTAAATCTTCTAAAATTTTATTTGATGTCTCAAATTTTTTGCTTAATTCTTTATCGCTAATATCAAGCACATGGATTATTAAATTTGAATCTTCTATTTCTTCTAAAGTAGCCCGGAACGCTGCAACTAACGTTGTCGGTAATTTATCAATAAATCCAACTGTATCTGAAAGTAATAAATTATTATTCAATTTGTATTTATTAGATAGTTTTCGTGTTGTAGGATCCAGAGTTGAAAATAATCTGTTTTTAGATTCAATATTTGAATTTGTTAATGTATTTAATAACTGGCTTTTACCTGCGTTTGTATAACCAATAATAGATGCAGTTAAAAACCCTGATCTATCTCTGTTTTTTCTGTAATTTTTCCTGTGTTTTCTTACTTTTTCTATTTGATCTTTAATTGTTTTTATTCTATTTCTTATTAATCTACGATCCGTTTCTATTTGTGTTTCTCCAGGTCCTCTTGTACCAATTCCTCCTCCTAATCTTTCAAGATGACTCCATTGTCCTGCTATTCTTGGCAATAAATATTGATGCTGCGCTAGTTCGACTTGTAATCTACCTTCTTTTGTTCTGGCATTTTTTGCAAACAGATCTAATATTAATGCAGTTCTATCAATAACTTTAACCGGATCTAATTCCCTTTCCAGGTTCTTTTGCTGTGAAGGGGATAATTCATCATTACATATTACTGTATCAAATTTTATTTTGTCTCTAAGTTCAATTATTTGATTAATTTTACCTTTACCTAGGTAGTGTGTTGTGGGATTTTTTAATGATTGTGTAACTTCGCCTACAACTGTTCCATCAACTGATTTTACAAGCTCGGCTAGTTCTTCTATAGAACTATTTTTATAATTATATTTTGAATTATTATTCTTTAATCCTGCAATGATTACTTTTTCTGTTTTGCCCATAAATTATAGATTAAATGTTTAATTTAGAAGATTCGAATCTTTCGATAGCTTTTTCAATATCTTCATCAGGTGTTGTTAAAGAAAGTCTGATATATCCTTCTCCACTATCGCCAAAACCATTTCCAGGTGTTACAACTATATCCAGTTCCTCTAAAAGCAATTCTGTAAAACTTGCAGAATCATATCCGTTAGGGACTTTTGCCCAAAGATATAAACCTGCTTTTGGAGATTTAATTTCTAAGCCTATAAGTTCTAATGCTGATATAAGTCGATCTCTTCGAGTTTTATATATTTCAATATTGTTTGATATTACAGAATCATCGCTTTTTAAAGCTTCAATAGCCATATGTTGTATTGCTTGAGGAATACCTGAATCTAGATTAGATTTAATCGTTGTGATAGCAGAAATGAGATCTTTATTTCCAACAGCTGAACCTACTCTCCATCCAGTCATATTATATGCCTTTGATAAAGAGTGAAATTCTATAGCTATCTCTTTGGAGTTTGGAATTTCCATAATACTCGGAGCTCTATATCCGTCATAAGTTATTTCAGAATAAGCTGCATCATGTAGTATGGCTATGTCATGTTTTATACCAAATTCTATTGCTTTATTAAAGAAATCTAATCCGGCTATAGCTCCCGTAGGGTTATTTGGATAATTAATCCACATAATCTTTGCTCTTTTTAATATATCGGAGGGTATGCTTTCAAGATCTGGAAGAAAGTTATTTTCTTCTTTTAATGGCATAAAATGGCATTCTGCACCGGCAAACCAGGTCCCTCTTGAATAAACTGGATAATGAGGGTCAGGCACTAGTGCAATATCCCCTGGATCAAGAAATGCTAAAGCTGCATGTCCAATTCCTTCTTTTCCTCCAATTAATCCTATTACTTCATTTTCAGGATTTAAATTAACTTTAAATCTTTTTTTATACCAGTTAGCAATAGATGTTCTAAGCTCTATCATACCATCAGATTCAGGGTATCTATGATTAACAGGATTACTCGATTCTTCTATAAGTTTTTGAAGTATGAAATCTGGTGTTGGGATATCAGGATCCCCTATCCCAAAATCAAGTATTTCTTTACCTTCTGCCTCTTTTGCTTGAATTTTTTTTGAAATTTCAAAAAACAGATAAGGTGGAACTTTATTAATTCTGTTTGAAATCTTCATACAATATCCTTTTTTACCAATTTTAATTTATGTTATAAGTGCCTGATCCAATATATTCTATTGGACCTTCCATGTTAATAGATGATTTATTACTACAATTGCAACTTAAATCTCCACCTGGAAAATTCATATGTATTACATCATCAAATAGATTTAATTTTTTTGATATTGCTGCAACTGCAGTAGCACCAGTTCCGCACGCAAGTGTTATCCCAGAACCTCTTTCCCATACTCTTACTATAAATTTATCTGTTTTTTTGTTAACAATTTCAAAATTAACCCCTTGTGGAAATTTCTCGTGTTTTTCAACCAAAGGACCAATTTTTTCAAGTTCGAAATCATAAACTGGTTCATCTATATACGCAATGCAATGAGGTACAC
>VFGQ01000127.1 GCA_009391605.1 SAR202 cluster bacterium | reverse complement strand
TTTCAATGATTCTGCAAATAATTCTGGTCTTTCAACATCATACCAAGGTTTATGCAATCTCCCTACAGCATGATGATGCGTGATAGTTCCTCCTGCAGACATAATAGCATCTGAAGCTGCTTTTTTTATTGCATCTTGCTGTTCGAAGTAACCGTCTTTTTTATAATTTCCAACATAAGTGTAATAAGGGGCTGGCCCGTCAGGATACACATGTGTAAATCTACAATTTAAAGTACCTCCTCCACATACATCATTAAGGGCAGCTTGAGTTGCTTCTCTTACTTTTTTATCAAATTCTGGCCACTTATCCCATGTTATTGCAGTTTCAAATGTCCCAGTCACCATTCCTAATCCTGCAGTAAGACCTCCACCAACATTTATAAAAGCATTTCTCCATGCACCAATTGCTCCTCCTCTCCCAGTAGGAGCACCAGTTCCATCATCAATAATTATATTGTCATTGGTAATAATTCCATTGCATAATTTTGCAATTTCTATAGCTTGATCAAGAACCCGTTTTTGAGATAAATCTGAAGATTCAAATCCAATAATCAATAAACTCATCCCATTATCAATCCCTGTGCTATCAGCAGTCAAATCAGGATCTAAAATACGCAAATTAGATGGCCATAATTTTGCCTGTGCAATTTGCCTTACTGCATCATAACCATTCTCCCATGAATTAAACATAACAGCAGCAGTAGCTCTATATTGTGGTCTTTTTTGGATTCTCATCCAAGCTTCTGTAATAATACCCAAAATTCCTTCACTTCCGATAACGATACGATCTGAATTAGGCCCCGCTCCACTACCTGGTAATCTCCTTGATTCCCACCATCCAGAAGGAGTTATCATTTTTAAAGATTCAACAAATTCATCTATATGGGTGTGATTAGTTGCATAATGCCCTCCAGATCTTGTGGCAATCCAACCACCAAGTGTAGATTCAACAAAACTCTGAGGATAATGTCTTAATGTATGTCCTGAAGGTTTTAACTGTCTCTCAAGTTCAGGACCATATATACCTGCCTGAATTTTTGCAGTTCTTGAAATTTCATCTATTTCTAATACTTGATCAAATTGATCCATATCAATAGTAACTATCGGACCTTTATCTTCAGGAGGGGTAACTCCACCTACAACAGAAGATCCTCCCCCATAAGGTATAGTTACATAATTATATCTATCACACCAATCAAGAATTTCTGCAAGTTCATCCTCATTAGAAGGATGTGCAACTACATCAGGGGGGTTTGGAAATTTACCCAAAGCTGCAAGTTCTCTTTCTGCACCATATGAATGTAATGATCTCTCATAGTTATCTGTGAAACAATAACTTGAAAGATTATCTGGGATTTTAATTCGTGAAGTTCTTAAATTTAATTCATGTGCAAGAGGAATTTTCGGAGGAATTATTTCAATTCCAATTTTCTTTGATAATTCAGCAGCATGTTTCTGCCTTTCTGAATTTGTAGGTTCATTTTGTTGATAACCCCAGGTCCATATACTTCGCTTTGGTTTTTCTACAAATGACATAATTTTTTCTTCTAATTATTTATAACAAAATTATAATAATATTTTTAAAATAATAAACACAATATCAATATCTTCGAAGGAAGCTATATGATAAATTCAAATTAAATTTAATTTGAATCATGCTAGTTAAAATAATTACAGGCTTAATCATAGGCACAGGTATGTCATTTATAATGTCTGGAATAATAACAATTGTAAATACTGGTATAGATGATGGATATTTATCCAGATGGATGAAAGCCTGGGTAATTGCTTGGTCAATTGCAACACCAATAGCAATTATCATAGGGCCACTAGCACGAAAATATGCAACTTATATTGCAGATTATATGAACAAATAAATTTTAAGAATTAATTCCTCTTCTTATAGCTTTACCTGGTAAATTACCTGTATGTAATTTATCTTTTATTACAAATTCTCCATTTACAATCACTTGCTCTATACCTTCAGAAAGCAATTTGGGATTATTTTTAGTCGCTGGAGATTTAATTGTTGGTAAATTTAAAACTACAATATCAGCATCATATCCGTCCATCAGCAACCCCTTTTTACCCAATCCTAATCTTTGTGCAGGGAAAGAAGTCATTTTCCTAATTGCATCTTCAATTGGCAGCAGTTTATCATCTCTTGAAAATTCACCAATAACTTTAGTGAAATTACCGTATGTTCTTGGATTTGGATAATCTCCAAAAATTAATGAATCTGATGCTATCATTCCTGCAGGATGTTTAACAAATTCAGGGATACTATGAGGAGTATTTCCTAATCCTACCGTTGAAATACCCAAATTCTCATCAATTAACAAATCAAAGATAGTTTCACATGTGTCTTTATCTTGAAACAATGCTATTTCAGAAACCGAAAGACCTTCATATATTTTATTATGCTTATTCTTAAAATTAGTAAGCCAATTTTCTTTAAAAGCATTATGATTGATTTCCTTACACATTTTTTTTCTCGAAATTGGTGATTTGAGATGATTCATTAAAGTTTCAGGACCGCCATCTTTACTCCAATCTGGAAGAAGAATTGTAATTGTTGTACCAGAATATGGATAAGTATAACAATCAAATGTTACATCCATTCCTTCATCTCTGGCATTCTCTACTAATCCTAAATAATCATTGTAACTACCGACTCCAGGGTCTCTTTGTTTGTAATGAGTCAAATGTACGGGGATACCAGATTTTTTCCCTATTTCAATAGCTTCCTGCCAGGGGGCTAGTATATTATTATCCGTTATTAATTTTGCTCTTGTATGAGTATGATAAAAACCATCTAATTTATAAGCTTCTTTACTAAGATCAATTAATTCTTCAGTATCTGCATATGCTCCAGGTGGGTAATCAAGTCCAGTAGATAAACCCCAAGCTCCTTCTTCCATACACTCTCTTAACACCGAACACATATTTTCTATTTGTTTTTTTGTGGCTCTTATATTATTCCATCCAACTCCCCATATTCTCAAAGGGCCATTACCTATCATACAGGCAATATTTACAGCAACTTTATTATCTATTTTATTTAAATATTCCACTGTCTTTAGCCAGTCAGCTTGAGGTGGGTAATCGTTAAAACCAGAATCCAGCCATATATATCTTTCAAGTTCTGATTTGGTTTTAAAAGGAACAGGTGAAACTCCATCTATTCCAACCAATTCAGTTGTAACTCCCTGGAAAACTTTTGGTTCATGAGTTGGTTTGCCAAATATTGTCAAAGAAGAATGAGAATGTAAATCGATAAATCCCGGAGTAATAATTTTATCAGTACAATCAATTTCAAAATCTGGTTTTGGATATTCCTGATTTCCACGTAATATCGATATCTTATTATCACGTATTAATACTGTACCAAAATACCCAGGGCTTCCAGCTCCATTAATAATCAAACCATTCTTTAAAGCAATATTTTGTGTCATATTATTTACATTTTATAAATTAAAAGTAATTAGTCATTAATTTTCAAATCTTCTAAGCTTGGTATAACTTTTTCAGATAATAATCTTAACGATTTATGCCAATTTTTCTTATTTTCTGAATAATCTAAAACCTGACCCAATAAAACTCCAAATCCACCTGATATTTCAAATAGTTTTCTAATTTTATTAGCAACAGTTTCCGGGGACCCTACTATCCATATATGTTCTAGCATGTAATCAACATTAACATCTTCTGTTTTAACAGAAAGATCGTGTTTGTAGCCATGAATAGTTGGATTTTCACCGCTTTTAAAAAGTGGTAAAAGATATTCTCTCCATGCTCTTGAAAGCATTCCTTTTCTCGCATAATTTATTGCTTCTTCATCTGTATCTGCAACCCATATATCTCTTAAAACTCTCCATTTTTGCCTGTCAGGTTTTAATCCTGATTTCAATGCCCCTTCACTAACAGAATCCCAATGTGATTTTAAAAAATCACCACCTGCACCAACACTCATAGGAATAAATCCTTTCTCACCCGCAACTTTTAATGTTCCTGAATTAAAACTACTTCCTGCTAATCCAATAGGCGGATAAGGTTTTTGATAAGGTAACAAAAAATGCCTTAATGATACATGTTCCCATTTCTTTGGATCAGGTTTTCTCACAGTCCAAAATTTACCATTAAATTCACCCGTAGTATCTTGATCCCATAAAAACAACATTATATCCAATGCCTCTCTTGTCATAGCTCTGTTTTCACCAGCTTTAATATCTACATTAAATATCTCAGCATCACTTGGCAGCCCACCTGCACCTATACCTACAAGTAAACGTCCTTTACTTAAATGATCTAAATATGAGATTCTTTGAGCTAATTCAACAGGGTGATGATATGGTAATAGATGAGCCCCTGCACCAAGTCGTATATTCTTTGTTTTTAATAAAGCTTGTGCAATTAAAATATCAGGTGAAGGAATAGGTTCCCATGGTGCTGTGAAATGCTCCCCTACCCAAACTTCCTGATATCCAAGTTGATCAGCTACTACAATCGTTTCAATATCAAAATCATGAGCATCATTAATACTCACTGTAGGAGGATGGTTGGGCATCATAAATAGACCTAATTTTATTGCCATATCATTCTCTTTACACAGGGGGAACTATTGATTCAGGTTTATCGCCTCTAGCTACTTTTGCTGCATTAGTTACTGCGAATTTGGCAATATTAATCTCAGATTCATAAGCTCTGGTAGCGAAATGTGGAGTCAATATAACATTTTCTAAATTAATTAAAGGATTATTCATTTTTATAGGTTCAATTTCAGTAACATCAAGACCAGCGCCAAATATCTGTTTACTTTGCAAAGCATTAATTAATGCTTTTTCATCAACAACAGGGCCTCTGCTAGTATTTATAATAAGAGCACTATTTTTCATAGTATTAAATTCTTCAACTGAAAGCATATGATGTGTTGTACGTTCCAAAGGTACATGAACTGTAACTATATCTGATGTTAATAATAATTCATTTAAACTGACTTTTTTTGCTCCAGAATCTTTAACATATTGTTCAGGAAAATTAACAATATCATGATAAACAATTTCACATTCCCATCCATTTAATCTTTTTGCCACTCTTGACCCAATTCTACCTAGCCCAATGATGCCAATCCTTTTTCCGACCAAAGTATGATATTCTGATCTATTCCAACTTCCTGGAGTATAAGATTCACTATTTTTATTTTGAGAAGTTTCAGTTTCAAAAATATTATCCATCAAATCAGGTACAGCAAAATTCTGATAATTTCCTTCTTTTAAATTTTTTATTTGAAGATCAAGTTTCCTGTAAACTGAAAACATTAAAGCTATTGCATGTTCAGCCACTGCTACTGCATTGCCTCCTCCATTGTTAGCTACAGAAACACCAAATTCAGCTAACTTAGATTTTTCAAGCCAATCAGTACCCGCACTTGGTGTCTGGATTAATTTAATTGAATCAACTTTAGCAACTAAATCAGTTATATATTTATATACACCCTGTGTTATTAATGCGGTAATTCCTTTACATTTTGTTACAATATCTTCTAAATTACTGTCCCCATCAATAAAAATTAATTCAACATCTTTTTCTTTGGAAGCAAAATTAATTAAATCTTGACCTCTTTCAGAGTCTTCATAGCCATTTGGAGCTAATACAGCAATTTTATATTTAGACATTAATTTATCCGTAATTTTGATTTGTTTTATTTTAATATTTGATTAATTACCATTCCAGTTACATTTGCCGCCAACAAGACAGGTACATTTAAATTTTCATGAATATAATCTTTATGAGTGCTTCTCATTCCCATGCAATTTAAATACACAAGATCTGGTTTGAATTGTTCAAAAGAGTTTGTTACATCAATCCAACTTTGATCAGCTGAAACATTGGGATTTCCATAAGGAGATGATGCATAAACATCAGCATCTATATTCTTAAAATTCCATTTTTCATATTCTTTCTCTATCTGATTACTATGTGGCTGTACAACACCTAATTTAAAATCTTTTTTATTTGAATAATCCATGATCAAGTTCTCAGTAATCTTGCCTGGAAAAAGAATTGGTATTTGATAATTTCCCATTTCTTCATAACCTGTACAAGCCATTACAATTACATCTACTTTAGATACGATTTCAGAAATATTATTATAAAGAATTTTTGTAATTTTTTTATGAGAAACTTGTATTTCAGTTTCATCATCATATAGTGTAACTAAAGTATCACTATCAGACAAAGGAGCAAGATCATTGAGTTGGTTAGGTAATATTTTATCGAGAGCACCGCTATGTGTGAAATCCACCTCATAATCTATTGTTTTTTTTAATTCAGATTCTATATCCAATCTTGGGGATTTCCCGATTGTAACAATACCTATATTAAATTCTTTTTTCGATTTCGATAATATCATTTGATATATATATATATATAATGTAAATATTATTATTTAATATTAAACATAAATGATGAGAATATAAATGAAAATCATTAGAAAATCATTGTTAAATTTAATATATATATTATTTATTTTAATTTTATCTTTATCTTGCTCAAATAATGATGCAATTGAAGATGATAAAGTATCAATAAACGAATTAACTAATTCGCAAATTGAAATAAACAAATTAAATCAACAAATCAAAACTCTTAAAAATCAAATAATAAATAAAGAAAAAAAAACACAAGATATAGAATCTCTATTACAACAAGCTAATCAAGATTTGGAATCTGCTGAAAACATCATAATAGAATTATCAAAAAACAATCAGGAGGAGAATAATGATTCAAGCCCTCCATTTCCTCCTGAAATAAATCCTAATCCTATTCCTAAAAACACTCCTGTTCCAAAAACAGAGTCTTCTTCTGAAATTGCAACAATAGCTCCTGCACCTAAAATTTCAGATGTAATAACAAAAGCCAAAGCTGATGCTGATGCCAAAGCTGATGCTGATGCCAAAGCCAAAGCTGATGCTGATGCCAAAGCCAAAGCTGATGCTGATGCCAAAGCCAAAGCTGATGCTGATGCCAAAGCCAAAGCTGATGCTGATGCCAAAGCCAAAG
>VFGQ01000016.1 GCA_009391605.1 SAR202 cluster bacterium | reverse complement strand
CCAATCCTGGGGTTTCACTAAAAGCATCCACTACTTTCTGACTTTTATTTCTAAATTTAGAGTTTTCAACCTTTTCATCTTCATTAACAAAATTATTTAAAGCTGTAAGTAGTCCCACTATCTCTTCTTTTGCAACTTTAGCTGACCTTCCAAGAAATTGATGAGGTGCAGCATTGGCATATGCAGCTTTAATTAATTCCTTCTTCCCTGATAAAATACCCGTTCCCTGAGGCCCTCTAATCCCTTTTCCACCACTATGAATCACTAAATCTGCTCCTAATTTATGATATTTTGATAAATTTTCTCTGGGAGGTAGCATTGAAGCTGCATCAACTATTACAGGCACACCTTTTGAATGTGCTATTTCAGTTACTTTATCTAATGATAACGCCATATGAGAAACACCAGGTGAGAATAAATATGCAACTGCAGCTGTTTTGTCAGAAAAAGCAGCCTCTAATTGCCATTCATGACATCTTTTCCCATCACCTATTTCTACAAATTTTGCACCCGCTGCTCTATAACATTGATCATAAGCGAATCTGTGAGATCTTTGAATAATGATTTCATTTTTCATTCCCTCTGTATCAGGGAGTCTTGACATTTTAGCCGGATCATCACCCGCAATTACAGCACATGCCTGTAATAATAAGCCTCCCGCAGAACCACTGGTCACCAAACCATATTCTGAACCAGTCAATTCTCCTATCATTTTCCCAGCTGCAATATTTAACTCATCCATATCAAGCATCACAGTTGATGCTTCAATCATTATTTGTGTAACTTCAGGACGTAATTTTGAACCACCATATATTGTTGCTGTACCTGCAGCACTTATCCCTTTTCTTACACCTAATTTTTCATATAATTCATCTAAACTACTCATGATATACCTCCGTGTAAAAATAGTAATGTGGTATAAAACCTAATGCAAGCAAAAAAAGATAATTATTTATTGCTTCATTTGTAACAATGAGGCATTATATGTGTTTTTTAATAACATAGCTATTGTCATAGGACCAACACCTCCGGGAACAGGTGTTATTGCGCCTGCTTTGCCCATCATAGATTCAAAATCAACATCACCCACTAATCTAAAACCAGATTTTTTAGTATCATCTGAAATTCTATTAATTCCGACATCAATAATCGCTGCTCCTGGTTTAACCATATCAGAATGCAAATAATTAGCTTGGCCTATTGCAGCAATAATTATGTCAGCATTTAAAGTATATTCAGAAATATTCTTAGATCTAGAATGACAAACAGTTACAGTTGCGTTAAAATTTTTATTCTTCTGAACAAATAAATTTGCTAATGGTATTCCCACAATATTACTTCTGCCAATAATTACCATATTTGATCCTTCTACTTCAATATTATTTCTATTTAACAATTCAGATATACCAAATGGAGTAGCTGGAATAAATCTTGGTTGCCCTAAACTTAAAAGTCCTACATTATGTGGATGTAAACCATCTACATCTTTCAAAGGATCTATAGAATTTATAATTTCATCTTTATCAAAATTTTCAGGCAAAGGTAACTGAACTAATATACCATTTACAGTTTTATCACTATTTAATTTATTAATTAATTTAATAACATTTTCTGTATTATCATTTTCACTAAACTTATAATCTTCTGCATGCATACCAGCAGAAATAGCTGATTTTTGTTTATTTCTAACATAAACATGAGATGCGGGGTCATCACCTATTAAAATTACACATAATTTAGGTGCTATATTATATTCATTTTTTAATTTGGAAACATCTTCGGTGATTTCTAATCTGATATCTGATGAAATCAATTTCCCATCTATTAATTTTGTTTTCACACTTTCCTCTACATACAATTTTTCTAAGAGATTTTATAATAAAATTAAATTATATTAAAGGCAAGTTTTGGTTTTAGTAGGAACTGATTTAATTGAAATAGATAGAATATCTAAAACAATAGAAAATTATGGTCAACGTTTCCTAAATAGAATATATACAGAACATGAAATAAATTTCTGCAGAGGAAAGGTGAATTCTCTTGCGGGGAGATTTGCAGCAAAAGAAGCAGTCATGAAATTATTGGGCACTGGCGTAAGAGGAGTTGGATGGAAAGAAATTGAAATTCATCGCCAACGAGGGCATAAACCTACTATTAATCTTTATAACAAAGCTAAAAATATTGCTATAAAGAAAAAAATAATTGATATAGAAATATCAATTTCTCATTCACGTTCAACAGCATTTGCTGTAGCTGTAGCATCTACAAAATAAAATGAAAATTGATAATTATTTTGAAAGAATAGTGACATACAAAGAAATGAAATCTATGGAAAAACTTACCATAGATAAAGGCAAATCAGAATCTACTTTAATAAATAATGC
Organism: SAR202 cluster bacterium; assembly: GCA_009391605.1. The sequence goes on along the minus strand of VFGQ01000016.1, from coordinate 4,949 downwards.
CGGAAATAAAATAGCGGCTTATATAAAAAATAATTTTACTAAAGAAAAAGAAATTTTATTTATATTAGGCAAAGGTAATAATGCAAAAGATGGATATATTGCTTTTACTCAACTATTAAAATCAAAATATAAAATAAATATTCTATTCGTATTTAAAGATTCAGATTATAAATCGTGGGATTATGATTTACAGAAATATTCAAATCAACTTTATTACTTAAATAATTCTGATAATGTCAAAAAATTAATAGATAATACGAAAATTATTATAGATGGCATATTTGGTATCGGGTTAAATAAAAATATCACAGGTAATATCAGTCAATTAATTAAATATATAAATTCTTCAAACAAATATGTATTATCAATTGACGTCCCTTCAGGGTTGTCTTCTATATATGAACAAAAGAACAATAAAACAAATACTATAATTGCTAGTGAAACTTTATGCATTTCAGGAATAAAAGATTGCTGTTTAACATTAAATGGGAATAAATATTCAAATAATTTAATTAATCTGGATATAGGAATTACAGAATATCCAAAAAATTATAAATATAAATTTCTTATCAATCCGCAATCAGCTTTTAAATTAATTCCAAAAAAAGATACTTATGGTGACAAAAGATTATCAGGGGAAACATTGGTTGTAGGAGGTTCAAAAAAATATCCTGGTTCAATACTTATGGCTGCATCAGGAAGCCTAGAAACCGGAGTTGGTTTATTAAGTTTAGCTATACCTTTATCCATTTATGATGTTATAGGAGGAAAAATTCCAGAAGCCACCTTAGATACAATAAAAAATTATCAGGAATTTATATCAAAAGATAACATTAAACATTTATTTGAAAATAAAAAAAGAATAAATTCATTATTAATTGGTTGTGGAATGGAATCAAACAATACAACCCAAACATCAGTTGAATTTTTACTAAAAAATATATCGAATCATTTTAAATACTTAAACGGAATTGTCATTGATGCTGATGGTTTGAATAACTTATCCAAAATAAATGAATGGTGGAAATATAAATTACCTAAAAATACAATAATTACTCCTCATGTAAGGGAAATGTCCAGGCTTACAGGATTGAGCATAGGCGAAATAAATAAAAACCCTATTGAAGTATTAGAAACTTACACAAAACTTTGGAATGTTACAATTGTATTGAAAGGCCCATTAACATTTATAGGAAATACACATAAAAAATATATTTTAAATAAACCAAATCCCGGATTAGCCAAAGGTGGGACAGGAGATATTTTGGCAGGTGTAATTAACAGCTTTTTAGCACAGGGGTTAAATGCAGAACATAGTGCAATTTTAGCTGTTTCTCTTATATCTGAATCAGGAGAATTATCAAAAGAAAAATATGGCATACACGGATCAACCGCCTCTAAATTGATCAATAGCATATCAAAATTAATTAATCAAAATAATTAAATTTATATTCGAAATGGAAAAAAACACTAGATCACAAAATATTCAACTCATGTTTAATAAAATAGCAAAAAAATATGATTTGATGAATTGTATTATGTCATTGGGGAATCATAAAAAATGGGAACAAGAAATTGTTGAATCAATAAAATTAAATGCAAATAAAACAGATAAAATATTGGATATTGCTTGTGGCACTGGTTCATTAACACAAGAAATAATTAAAAATTCATCTAATGATCAAGTAATAGGATTAGATTTCTCTAATGCTATGCTCAAAATAGCAAAAAACACAGTATCAAACTTAATTTTAGGAGACAGCCATTATTTACCATTTAAAAAAAATTATTTTGATCATATAACTATAGCTTATGGTATAAGAAATTTTGAAAATATCACACAATCATTACAAGAAGTAAACTATGTTTTAAATAATAAAGGTACATTAAACATTATAGAAATTATCAAACCTTATAATAATATTAAATCATTTATCTTTAAGCTAGGATTTTTTATCTTTGCCCCTTTATTTGGATTGATATTTTCACATAACTTTTCCGCGTATTTGTACTTACCTAAATCATCAAATTCTTTTTTAACTGAAAATAAAATAAATAGCTTATTACAAAAAAATGGATTCAATAAAATTACAACAAAGAAGAAAGCCTTCGGATCAGTCATTCTTTTAAATGCCTTGAAATCAAACTAATCTAATTTTATCAGTAGATAATTTATCAACTAAAGTTTCATATACACCTGATGCTGCATTCTTGAAAAGTTTATTAAATATTGAAATTTTAGGTTTGTAAAGAACTATTTTTTCTGAACAATTTCCTTTCTTGGCAGCTAATTTAATAGCATCATTAAAATTACCAATATTATCAATTAATCCTAATTCTTTAGCTTTCGGAGCCCAATAAATTTTACCATCAGCAATTTTTTTTATTTCTTTATAATCTTTATCTCTATTCATAGTAACAATTTTTAAAAATCTTTCGTAATAATCATCTATAAATTCCTGTAAATATTTAGAATCTTTTTTTGTTTGCTTTCTCCATATTGACCCTGAATCTTTGAATTCTCCTGTCTTATTTACTTCTACTTTTACTCCTAAATTATTTAACAGATCAACTAACACAGGGCGAATTGATATTACCCCTATAGATCCAACAACAGATGCTTCAGTCGCAATAATATTTCTTGAAGCACACGCAAGCAAATATCCTCCAGAAGCTCCAAGGCCTTGAATATATGCAATAACCGGTTTTAATTTATTCAAAGAAACTAAGGAGGAATAAATTAAATCTGAATCAGTCACTCCGCCTCCAGGTGAATTAATATCAATAATCACTGCTTTAACTGATTTATTTTTTTCTGCTTTAATTATTAAAGGGTAAATTTGCTCATACTTTACAGTAGAACCTATAGTGCCATGTATTTTAATTACAGCAATTTTACCCTTATTAAAAATTTTAAACATAATTTAAAGTATTTTATATTTCTGAGATAATATATTTATATCTTATATTTAATAATTTTATTTTATAGTATGAAAAAAATCTACAATAGAATCTCTGCTGGTGGCCTTGTATATAAAAAAAACAATAACATGATATATTTTGTTTTGTGTTACAAAAATAAAACAAATCGATGGCATCTACCTAAAGGAACACAGGAATTTAATGAATCAATTTGCAATACAGCAATAAGAGAGGTGAAAGAAGAAACAGGATTAGAAGTTAAAATAAAAATATTTTTATCAAATATATATTATATATTTACAGATAACCAGAATAATAAATTAAATAAAAAAGTATCTTTTTATATCATGCAAGCTACAGGTGGTAGTTTTGAAAACCATGACAAAGAATTTGATAAAATAATCTGGGCGGATTCTAATGAAGCAATTAAATTATTAAAATATGCTAATGAAAAAAAATTGGTTACAAAAGCTACTCTCTTGGTATAAATATATGAATAATAATACTTTTACTTATACAAATATTCTTTTAAATGGAATAAAAGAAATAAAAGGTGAAAAAATTATTTTAAAAAACAAGTCATTAAACGATTTTGCAAATGATTATATGTGGAGAACTGATGCAGAATTATCTACGCTTGATGCCACATATCCATTAGATTTATCTTTCAAAGATTTTATACAAGCATATAAATCAGAAATAATTAAAAATTCAAAAAACACGGCAAGATTTTCTGTTTTTATTGATAATGAACATATAGGAAACAGTATGTTTTATAACATAGATTATTTTAACAAATCTATGGAACTCGGAATTATGATAGGTAAAAAAAATTATTGGAATAAAGGACATGGAACTGATACTGTCAATACAATGATTGAATTTATATTCAATAACACTGATTTTAGCAAAATATACTTACATACTTTAAAATGGAATACCCGGGCTCAGCAAGCATTTATTAAATGTGGTTTCACAACAATAAGAGAAATACAAAAAGATAATAAAAATTTTGTATTTATGGAAATTATAAAACCTAATCTTCGCTAATTTTAACTCCTGATATATTCTCAATAAATGTAGCAATTCCTGAATGATCCCATTCACCTTTCCCTTCATTTACCAAAGAAGTAATCATTTGTTGAATTAATCCAGTTACTGGTATCGAGACTCCCAATTCTTTTGCGGTCATTAATGCATTATTTAAATCTTTTTGATGTAAGTGAATTCTAAATCCAGGAGTAAAATCACCATCAGCCATCATAGGTCCTTTCGCATTCATAACCGCGCTACCCGCTAATCCTCCTTGTATAGCATTTAATACCACTTTAGGATCCAAACCAGCCTTTTTTGACAAAACCAAAGCTTCACTTAAAGCTTCTATATTTCCAGCAACTATAATTTGATTTGCTAATTTAGTAGTATTTCCTGCTCCTACCGCTCCACAATAAACTTTACTTTTTCCCAAAACATCAAATATAGATTCAAATTTTTTAAATACATTTTCTTTTCCACCAACCATAATAGCTAAATCACCACTGATTGCCATAGGTTCGCCTCCGCTAACAGGAGCATCTAAAAAATCAACTCCCTTTTGCTCACATAATTTTGAAATTTTCTGTGAAACCAAGGGCGAAATTGAACTCATATCAATAATAGTAGTACCTTTTTTCAGAGTATTTAAAACACCATTATCAGAAATTATAGCTTCCTCAGAATTTGCAGAATCCTGAACCATAATAATAACTACATCTACTTTTTCACCCAAATCTAGAGAACTTTTTGTAGCTATCGCTCCATTTTCAACTAAATTTTTTATAGATTCTTGTTTAATATCATAAACATACACTTCATACTTAGCATTAATCAAATTTTTTACCATTGGAGCACCCATTATCCCCAACCCAATAAAACCAATTTTTAATTGTTCTGTCATAAATCCTTCCTTATTTTATAAAGTTGTTTTGATAAAGTTGTATTGAAAGAATTATTATAAAACATATAGTATAAAGTACAATGGTAAATTT
>VFGQ01000036.1 GCA_009391605.1 SAR202 cluster bacterium | reverse complement strand
GGCTTTGATTCTTTTATTGAAACGTTGGGTTCGATTCCCTCTCACTCCCGAATTACTTTCAAATAATCTATTGTTATGAATCTATCAATTATTTCATGGATAATCTATGATATTGGAAATACATTATTTAATGCTGGTGTAACAGGTCTTTTTTTTCCTTTATGGATTATTACAAAATTAGATGGTACTGATGGTACTGTTGGATATACTTTATCTATTGCATTATTAACAACACTAATCATTTCACCAGTAATAGGAACAATATCAGATCAGGCTAAAGCTAGGAAAATCTTTCTTGGTATTTTTACCATATTATGCGGATTATTTACCACATTAATTGGAAATTCAACTGTTATTTTTAGCCTTATAAGTTTTGGATTCGCAGTAACTACTCTTCACATTGGAGATATATTTTATAATCTAATGTTAAAGGATGTAAGCAATAGCAAAAATATTGGATTAATTGGAGGTTTAGGCGCCGGGATTGGATATCTTGGTGCAATCATTGCCATATTAATTGGGTTATTTATTATAGAAGACCAAGGATACCCAATAGGTTTTGTTATTATGGGAATACTAATAATAGTATTTGGAATTCCAATACTTGTTTATCTCAAAGAAAAACCATACAAAAAACAAAATAGATATATAAAAATATCAGAAAATATATTACAACGTTCTTATGTTCAATTAAAACACACACTAAGAGATATAAAGGAATTTCCTGGATTAAGGAAATTTTTAATTGCTCGTTTCTGGTATTCATGGGCTATGTATACTGCTTCAACTTTTACGTCTTTGTATATATTAGAAACAATAGGATTATCAGAAAGACAAATTCAATATCTAATTTTTACAGGAATAATAACTGCAATTCCAAGTGCACTAATTTGGGGAAAATTGGTAGACAAATATAAACCTAAAATAATCTTAAGCATTGTATTAACACTATGGATATTCAATCTGATTATTTCTATATCAGCAGGTATCATTGAAATTGATGATAATATATGGTGGTTTATAAGTGGATTTACAGGAATTCTTATTTCTGGTGTATGGAGTTGTGATAGACCATTCATGCACCAATTAATTTCTGATGAATTTATTGGAGAATATTTCGGACTCCATGGATTCAGTGGTAGACTAGGTAGTATTATAGGAACAGCAAGTTGGGGATTTATAGTTACTACTCTTAATCTTGGGCAACCTATTGCTTTAACATCATTAGGTTTATGTATATTATTATCATTAATAATTATTCTTTCAATTAAAACTAATAATAATATAAAGTATAAAAAATGAATAAAATAGCTGGAAAATACATTTTACTAGAAGCACTTAAAGCCCAGGGGGTTAAATATATTTTCGGAAATCCTGGTACAACTGAAACAGCTATCATGGATGCTTTAGAAAAATATCCTGAATTTGAATATATTCTTACTGTACAAGAATCTGCTGCTATGGGAATGGCTGATGCATATGCAAGAGCAACCAAAAAGCCTGCTTTTGTTAATCTGCATATAGAAACAGGATTAGCAAATGGGTTAAGCCTTTTACACAATGCTCACTCCGGAGGTACTCCTTTAGTTTTAACTGCTGGCAATAAAGATTCAAGAGAAATTGCACCTGGGAAAACAGATTTAGTAGAAATGGTTTCACCTTTTACTAAATGGGCAGTTGAAGTAAATCATCCAGACGCAGTAGCACAAACAATACAAAAAGCATTTAGAATAGCTTTAAGCCCTCCCACCGGACCTACATTTGTTGCATTTACTACTAATGCTTTAGATGATACTACTGATGTTCATCCCACTAAAACTTATAATGATGAAATAATTATTAAACCTGATGAAAATTTAATAAAAGAAGCTGCAAAAATTTTAGCACACTCAAAAAATCCGGGAATATTAATTGGAGATAGATTAGTACAAATTAATCATCCTTACATACCTACTAAGTTAGCCGAATTATTAGGTGCAAAAGTATATTCTTCAAATTACTCTGAAATGATATTTCCTTCTGGTCATCCAAGCTATAAGGGAAATATTAAACTTGGATTCAACTCCTCGGATGAATTTGATGAATTTGATACTATACTTGTTATTGGAGGACTACCAAGAATAAGTTATATGTTTTCTAATCCAAAGATGAGGATATTTAATCCAAAATCAAAATTAATTCACATCGATAATGATCCTGATCAAGTGGCCACTACAGAAAAAACTGATGTGGCAATAATTTCAGATCCTAGTGCAGCATTGAAAGTTTTAACAACAGAAGTTGAATCTATAATAGATGGGAAAACAATAGAATTAGTAAAAGAGAAAAATAAAATATTAAAAGAAGAACAGGAAATTGATAAAAAAAATATCATAACTTCTTTAAATGAAAATTATTCTAACACTCCTATGACTGCTGACCGAATGGTGCATGAAGTGTCGGAGGTTTTACCTGAAAATGCAATAATTGTTAACGATGCTGTGACATCAGGTAATTCTATATTTAATTTTATTGCTTTTAACGAACCTAACTCTATTTTCGGAGGCCGAGGTGGATCATTAGGATGGGGAATGGGGGGCGCATTAGGAATAAAACTTGCATTCCCAGACCAGCCTGTAATAGCTTTTGTGGGTGATGGAACTGGTATGATGTCGGTTCAAGCACTGTGGACAGCTTCAGTAAACAATATCCCTATAACTTATATTATGTGTAATAACGGAGCATATAGGGTACTAAAATTAAATATGGACATATATAAAGAGCAATTAGGCGATACAAAACCTAGTGAATATAAAGGGATGGATTTTCAGGAAAGTTTTAATTTCAGTGAAATTTCAAAAGGATTTAACATTAATTCCTATAAAATTGATGACCCTACTCAAATTCAACCTATTTTGAAAAAATGTCTCAATTCAGACAAACCAAATCTTATAGATATTCAAATAGATGGGTCTGTTTAAATTCTACTAAACCATTTACTTAGTTCAACTTCATTTATCTGAATCAAAACTGGTCTACCATGAGGACATTTCCATGGTTCTTTACAATTGGAAATGTCCTCAATCAATTTAAGCATTTCCATATTTGACAACTTATCTCCAAATTCTATAGAAGAATGACAAGCTAAACTTTTCAATCTATCATCTATATTATTAGTATCAGATATATTATTTGTAAAATCTGAAATTATTTTAATAACTTTTGATTCAATATTCTTATTTATCAAATAAGTAGGTATTTTATTGACCTTCCATTCATTAATTACTCCAAAAGATTCAATTTCAAATCCTAATCCATTCATAATTTTTACATTTTCCTCCAACCATTCATTCTCTTTATTTTCCAAATTCAAAACTATTGGATTTAATAATTCCTGCTTATTTATTATATTTGCAGAATTAAATTTCAATTTTTCATAATTAACTCTTTCATGTGCTGCGTGTTGATCAATAATACAGATAGTTTTTTGATATTCTCCTAATATATATGAATCATTCAATTGTCCTAATAATTTAAACTCAAAAATTAAATTTTTAGGGTCATTTTCTGACAAAATAAATTCTTGTATATTAGATTTATTCTTATTTATAAATTCTTTAACATTATACTTTTGTTCAAATTGAGTAATTGAATTACCCAATGATTGTTTTTCAGCAACTGTAAAATCAAATTTCAAACCATTAGAAGAAATATCATTTTTGTTAGTATTATAATTAATTAAATTTGATCGGATTGTTTTTTCAACATGACTAAATATTTCTCTTTCATCTCTAATTTTAATTTCATTTTTAGACGGGTGTACATTAATATCCAAAAAAGAAGGGTTTAATCTTAGATTTAAAACACAAACCGGATAATCCCCTTTGACTAATAAACTATCATAAGCTCTTTCGATTGCATAATTAAAAATTCTGTTTTTTATAACTCTTTTATTAATAAAACAATTAATATTTACATTACTTGATTTTTTTATATTTACATTGCTGATATATCCATTGATGCCCAGATGCTCTGAATTATATTCTACTGGGATCATAGAAGTTGCTAGTTCGTTATTATATATTTGAGAAAGTAATTCAACTAAAGATCCAGAACCAGGTGTTTCAATATATTTTCGCCCATCAGAAATTACTTTAAATTTAATTTCAGGGTAACATAAAGCATATTTTTTAATTAAATCATAATTTTTTTGAATCTCCGATCTTGTAGTTTTAAGAAAATTTCTTCTTGCGGGCATATTTCCAAATAAATTTGTTACAACAACTGTGGTTCCTTTAGTTCTAACATCAGGTTTAACATTCAAAACTGAACCAAATTCTAAATTAATTTTCCCAGCATTACTTTTTGATGAAACATTTGATAACAATTCAACATTTGAAACCGTAGCAATACTTGGCAATGCCTCACCTCGAAATCCCATAGATTCAATTGTAGATATATCTTTAACAGAATTTAATTTACTGGTTGCATGCCTTGAAAATGCCATTTTCAAATCTTCATAAATAATTCCTACCCCATTATCAGAGACTCTAATATAATCTTTTCCTCCATTCTGAAATTCGATTTCTATATTTGTTGCTAATGCATCTATACAATTATCCATCAATTCTTTAATTACAGAAGAAGGATTTTCAATAATCTCTCCTGCAGCAATTTTAGCTATAATATTCCCTTCTAATTTTTTTATTCGCATGACAATTCTTTATTTATTCGTTTTATTACATTAGGTCCTTCATAAATCAAAGAGGTCCATAATTGAATTCCCTTAGCTCCTTCATATATTAATTCTTTAACCTCTTCTGAAGTACTAATTCCACCTGAAGCAACAATATCTAATTTGCCATTGAAAAATTGACTTGCAAAAGAAATTAAATCCTTAGTATTTTGATATAAAGGTTTACCACTTAATCCCCCCTTACCTGTTTTCAATATATCATCTTCTACAGGAAATGTATTAGATAGTACTAATCCATCAACTTTATAATCTAATAAAATTTGAAAATATTTTTCATATAATAGTTTAGTTTTTTGATCTAAGCCAGAAATTGCAAATCTTGGAAGTTTAATCATATAAGGTTTACTTTTTATCCTATTTAAACTTTTTATCAGATCTTCAAAATTGTGATAATCATGAAAATATTTTAATTTCTCAGTATTAGGAGAACTTATATTAATTTCGAATCCAAAACAATAATCACTCAAAAGTTTATATAATTGAGTAATTTCAGATATCGAATCACCAGAAATACTCATAATTAATGGTGTTTTCAAATCATACTTACTTAGATTATCTATTATTTTATCTACTCCCAAATTAGGGAATCCTAAAGAATTCACCATAGAATTTTCATCTACATATCTTGCTATACGAGGTTTCAAATTTCCAATCCTAGGATTTAGTGTTACAGTGCCACCGACAATATAACCAAATCCTAATTTATCCAAAACTTTTAAAATAGAACAATTTTTATCAAAACCAGCAGCTAAAGCCAAAGGAGAATTTAATTCTTCGCCCATTATATAAGTTTTACTAATATGCGTATTACTAGTAAAATATAAAGAAGTTAAATATGGTGCGAATTTATTCGATAATATGACTTGAGTAACATCATGAATAAATTCAGGATCAAATTTAAACAAAATATTATTTGATATAAATCTAAACAAACTCATTTACAAATTAATATACATGATTAAATATTTATCATATTATATTAATTCATTATCTAATATAAGGTAGAACTAATTGGATTTAATTTTTCAAAAAGGATCAAAAGAATGCCCTAAAGGGCATGCCCTGCTTTATTTCACTAATCAAGATAATCCGAGTGAAATATGGGCAACTTACATCATCACACTACCTATAGAAGTAGATATAAAAAAATATATGCCTCCTTTTCTAGTAAATGATAATAATGCATTAAATTCATCAGATTTTAATTCATTTGCATTTCCCCCATCACCAGAATTATTAGGATCTCTAGAAAATGTGCAGGATTTAGCAGAATTAAGAGATGAAGATTTGATTGAAGGCGGAAACATTGATATCAATGATAGCGCTAATAACATGATGAAAATTAATGAAATACTTTCTCAATACTTGAATTTATATTTAAACAATAATTCAAAGAATATTGAAAAAATAGATGAAAAAGAATCAGAAAATTCAAATGTAAATTCATTAATGTACGAATTTATGAATGTAAATGACAGAATGACAGAATTGTCAAAATTGTTATCAAAATTATTGTTTGCAATCGAAAATTCCCAAGATTCATTAATTTTGGAATGTGAAAAAGACATTGTATCTCTTTCCTCTTTTTACCCACAAAACCATAAAATAAATAAAATAGTTGAATACACGAAAATAAAAAATAAATCTAAAATTGCAGAACTTTATTTTAAAAGATGCCTATATCTTGCAAAGGAAAATTATGAAAAAGTTGAAGAATTCGAAAAACTTATTGAACAACAAGAAATTTAACTAAACGTATTATTCAAAAAATCTATTATTCCAAGATTACCTTCAATATCCAGCACATGATCAGCAACAATTTTTAATTCCTCAACAGCATTGGAAACTGCAACTCCATAACCAACATTTTTCAACATTTTAATATCATTATAACTATCACCAAAAGCCAAAGTTTTTTCTTTATGTATATCAAGCTTTTCACATATCCAATCAATAGAAAAACTTTTATCTGCAAATTTATTAAGAACCTCACAAAAATGTGGGAGAGATCTAGTAATATATAAATCATCAGACAATTCAAATTTCAGAGCTTTTTCAAGCTGATTTATAACTTCAGGATCTCCCACCATAACCATTCTTAAGGGATCTCTTTGTTGAGCCTTAATATATTTTTTATCAGAAATTAGATCCACATTATTTCTAAATGCATAATCTTGAATCCATCCATCATCAGTATCGCAATATATTTGATTTGAATATTGAATCATTGCTTTAACAGGAAAAAATTTAACTACATCTAAAACTTCCGAAATATATTTTTTATCCATTTCTACAGAATTCAAAATAGAATAATCAGAATGATTTAATATTTCTGCACCTTGATAAGAAATCATAGGAACATTAGGTTTTAATCCGGCATAAATTTTTGCTGAATTTGTCATTCTTCCGGTTGCATAAGTTACTGCACATCCTAATGATTTGATATGCTCTGTTATATTAATAATGTTTTTCGCAACCGGATTATTTTGATCTTTTATAGTACCGTCAATGTCAAAAACAATTAGATCAAATGGTAATGAATTTTGCTTTACTATAATTTTAATCCTCTGGGACCAGTGTATAACACTCTTGGTCTAAACAATCTATTGTTATTATGTTGTTCAATAACATGTGCGACTAGCCCTGCTGTTCGAGACGCGAAAAATATTGGAGTATATAAGGGAATGGGAATCTCCAGCAAATAAAACAACAATGCTATTGGATAATCAGTATTAGGATATAGTCCTTTTTCTCTTGCCATCACTTCTTCAACAATTTTGTATATTTTATGAAGTTCTTCTCCGTCAGGAATGTTAGGAGCTAATTCAGCAATATAATCTTTTAAAAAGAAAGCTCTAGGATCATATTTTTTCATATATACTCTGTGTCCAAAGCCCATAATTCTTTCTTTATTATTTAATCTGTTCATCACATAATCATCAGCAATTTTATGTCCACCTTTTGATTTAATATCGAGGAGCATATGCATTGCCGCTTCGTTAGCACCGCCATGAAGTGGACCTTTTAAAGAAGCAATAGCACCAACAAACGCACCATATATATCAGATAATGTCGAGCCTATAATTCGAGCTGCAAATGTAGAATTGGGCATTTCATGTTCTATGTAACAAGTTAGTATTTTATCAAATATCTCCACTTCTTTATGTGAAGGGGTTTTACCAGTAATCATAGTTATGAAATTTTCTGAAAAGGATTTACTACTATCTGGTCTGACAGGTTTTAAACCGTTTAATATACGATGGGAATTTGCAGTCAAAATTGCCACATCAGCTATTAATCTAATTCCTTTGGTAAAGTTAGATTTTTCACTTGTGTCCATCAAATCTGATTCACTATGGTAACCAGCAAGAAAAGATATTCCTGTTCTAATAGCATCCATAAGCATAGAAGAGTCAGGGCATAATTCTAAAACTTTGTATGCATCTTCAGGAAATGCTGAATCATCTAATAATACTTTTTCAAACTCCTGTATTTCTTTATTATTTGGTAATTTTCCATTTATAACTAAATAAGCAACTTCTGGAAATGTTTTTTTATCCGCAAGTTCAATAAGGTCATAACCTCTAATTACTATCTCTTCCTGATCAACATCCAAATAGCTTACATTTGTATCTGTAGCTATAATTCCTTCTAATCCCGGTTTGAAATCTTCCATTTTTCACTCTCTTAAAACTTATTTTTCTATAAGATCATCTC